>JAFGOJ010000173.1 GCA_016926575.1 Anaerolineae bacterium
GCCGCCAGATCGGCGACCGGCGCGAACACCAGGCGCTGTTCGAAGTCGCTCTGCACGGTCAGGAAGAACCGCTCGATCTTGCCCTTGCTCCAGGCCGCGTAGGGCTTGGCGTGGATCAGCCGGATGCCGAAGTTGGCGCACACCGTGCGCAGGTGCTCGCTGACGAACAGCGCCCCGTTGTCGGTGTACAGTTTCTCCGGGATACCCCGCGCCTGAAGCGCCTGCCGCAGCAGGTCCAGAAAGCACTCGATGCGTTCCGCCGCGTAGTACTGCCCGTGCGTACACAGCCGGCTACAGTCGTCCAGCAGCGCCAGCAAGTGCGTGCGCACCGGCTTGCCGCCAGGTTCCAGGGGCACCGACGGACCCCACATCCCATCGCTCATCCAGAGCTGATTGGCCCACGAGAACTCGAAAGCTTTCGTCGGCCCTTTGAGCACGGCGCTGCCGGCCCGCAGGCTGCGCCGGTCGAGCCCCTCGCGTGCCAGCGTGCGGTAGATCGTGCTGGTGCTGACGCTGCGCGGCGCCAGCACGCCATCGGCCTGCAACTGCCGCAACAGCGTGGTGGCATGGACCTGTGGCTGCGCACGACGCAGCGTCAGTAACGCGTCCACCGTCTCCGGCGCCAAAGCGCGCACGTGGCCCTTGTCCTTGCGCGGGATGTCCTCCAGGCCCACCAGCCCGTGATGGCGGTACGCGTAGTACCAGTCCTCGATGGTGGGCTGGCCGTAGCGCCGGCCGCCCCACTCGCGCTCGTGCGCCGCTTCCAAAGCACGCCGCAGCGGCAACCCACTCTTGACCGCTTCCTCGACGAAACGCACCGCGTCGTACCTCGCTAGCGCCTTCGGGGAAGCCCAACTGCCCTTGCCCGGTTCGTTTTTCATGCCGCGCAGCTTGTCACAGGCCCCGTGCGGCTGTAAAAATACCGGGTGTGTGGAGTCCGGGACCGCCCCGTTGGCGCCCACGCGCTCCATCGCCTATCGGGCGGGGGAGGGCTGGTGGCAGCGGTAGGTCCGGAAGCAGGTGGTGCGGAACTCGACGACCAGTTGCATGGTGAGTTCCGCGGCCGACCCGCACGCCGCCACCGCTCTTCGCCAGAAGGCGGTGGCTTCTTCTTTCGGCGAGGCCCGGCCGAAGCGATGGCCCACGATCCGCAGCAGGCTGGGCCGCCATTCGCCAAAGCGCCGTAGGTAGCGCTTCAGCAACCCGAGCTGGGCCTGAACGTCACGATGCCCCTCCTGGCCCTTCAGAAACGCTTCCAGCGTGGTGTGGTTGACCAGCCGATAGGGTTGCGCAAAGCAGGGCAGGCAACTGACCGTGATTCCGCAGTATGTGCAAAGAAACCGTCGCACCAGAAAGCGCAACGCCTTGCCCATGTCGTCGGTCGTCCACCGGCCGTAGTACCCATGCGCCCACAGTCGGTGCAGCCGCCCGCAGTTCGGGCACTCCTCCGGCGGCCTCATGCGCGCGTGGAACTGCTCTCGGACGTACGCCTCAGCCGTGAGATTCACCCGCCTCAGCTTCTGCATCCGGCCAAGGTAGTCCACGGGCAAGAAAAGAAAGTAGCAAAGAAAAGAACGCCCGCCTGAGGGCGGGCGCGGACCCGGCCTTCGGCCGGGGGGGATCTATCGCTTTGACTGTCCCCCGTCAGCAGGGAGCCCAGCCCAGTCCCTCACGCTCTACCCGGAACTCCCGACACCTGCTCCTGCCCAAGCGTGCACAACACCACGCCCATCTTCAGGGGCATGCGTGCGCGCTTACAGCAGAGGATCTTCCTGAAACGCTTTGTCATTCCCCTCCATACCTGACTCGTTCCTGAGGCGGATTTCTCGGTGTCAACTGATACATCCTCGTGACCTGGGGCTTCAAGGACGCGGTGTTTAGGCTGTTCCGCAGCTCGGACTCCTACACGGTGACCACACTGTTCAGCGATCCGCAATCGTTCGGCGTCCACTCAGGGCAATTCGGATCGACACGCCATTCGCCGTTCACCACGAACTTGTACTCGTGCCGACCGGATGCCAACTTGACGGCTGTCGCGAACTTGCCGCTGTCGGGGTTCTCCTTCATGGGAGTCTTCGTCGGATCCCAGTCGTTGAACGTGCCGGCCACCGCGACCGCGCTGCCCGCCTCCGCCTCCAACTCGAACCGAACCTGCTTGTCTGCCGACTTCTTCATCGTTCGACCCTCCTGTTTCAGTGACCCTTTATCCGTGATCAGTCACCGGTCACTCGAGGTCACCGATCATTCTTCCGACTCCACTCGTCCTTCACGACTCGACGCCCAGTCCGCATGACCGAGCGCAGCCCGGTCCAGCAGCGTCCGCAGGATAGGAAGCAATTCCGCTCTGCCAAAAGGTTTCCTTAGAAAAGCCGTGGCCGCGTCGTTGCCGATAGGCGGCCCTTCCAGGGAGCCGCTCATGGCCAACAGGGGGAGATGGGGACTCATCCGGCGGATGGCAGACATGGCCTCAAGTCCGCTCATCTCCGGCATGACCATGTCGAGAACCACGGCGTTGATCGCGCCCCCGTTGGCGGTGAGCAGGCCGACCGCTTCTACGCCATTACGGGCCGTGACGGTTTGGTACCCGTTTCCTTCCAGGATTCTCTTCACCATCTCGCGAATACCGGCTTCGTCGTCTGCAATCAGAATGGTGGCGCCCTTGTCGCGAAGCGCCGCCTCGCCTGTCGTCTCTGCGCCGTGCGCAACGACGTCCTGCGCTTCGTGGAAGCCGCACGCGAAAAGCGCCGTGATGGACATAATGGCTTCTTCAGCGTCCGCCCCCACAGCGGTCAGCTTCACCTCGGCGCCGTAGCCGGCGCAGAGCGTCAACAGCCCCAGGATGCTCTTCGCGCTCGTGAAATGGCCATTCAGGGAGATCTCGATGTCAGCATCGAAAGACTGGCTGATAAGGAATTGCTTTCCCAAGCCCCCGGCCAACACGTCTGCTGCACTACGTGAAGCCC
>JAFGOJ010000174.1 GCA_016926575.1 Anaerolineae bacterium
AAGCCTACCTCACGGCGGGCGTCGAACGCTGGCGCGAGTACCGCGATCAACTGGCGCGGCTCGACCGCAAGCCGGTATTGTTCATTATGCTGAACAGCACCCACGATGCCGACGAGGTGGCCGATTACCTGCGCCTCAAATATCCCGGCGAGTTCGCAGGCGACAAGCTGCTCGTCATCCACACCAACCGCCGGGGTGATGTATCTGTCAGGGATGAGTCCGCCGCCCGGCAAGTGGCCCAGGACATCGACACGCCTAAGAGTCCCATCAACGCCATCGTCAGCGTGCTGATGCTGCGCGAAGGGTGGGACGTGCAGAGCGTCACCGTCATCGTCGGGCTGCGGCCCTACAGCGCCAAAGCCAACATCCTGCCGGAGCAGACCGTGGGGCGCGGCCTGAGACTGATGTTCCGGGGCAATACACCCGGCAACCCGCTGTTCCGCGAGACCGTGGACGTGATCGGCAACCAGGCATTCATCGAGTTCGTCGAACAGTTGGAGCACGACGAAGACATGGCCTTCGAGACCTTCGACCTGGACAAGGATCACGTCGTCATCGAAACCATCTTCCCCGACCCGGAGAAGGCCGACTATGACATCGTTATCCCCTTCCTCAGCCCGCATTTAGCGCGCAAAAGCGCACTTGGGGAAGAAATCGCCAGCCTGGATGTCTCCACCTTCAAGACGCCCAAACTGCCCAAAAAGCAGGGCGACGCCAACGCCCAGGACTTCACCTACGAAGGCTACGACATCATCACGCTGGAAAAGATGATCGAGCGCGAATACACCATCCCCGCCGTGCAGACCGCGCAGGAAGTCATCGCCTACTACGCCAAGCGCATCGCCAGCGACCTCAAACTGCCCGCGCAGTTCGCCGCCCTTGTCTCCAAAGTCCGCGAGTTCCTGGAAACCTACGCCTTTGGCGGGCCGGTGGACCTGGACGATCCGCTTATGGTCAAGGCCATCGCGCATCCGGTCGCGCAGCATATCACCATCAAAGCGTTCCTGGCGGCGCTGCGGGAAGCCATCCTCGAAGAACAGACGCCCATCCTCACCGACGCCGGGCGCGCTCTCTCCACCACGCCGGGTTTCCCCTGGTCGCGGCCCACCGCGCAGGCGGCCAAAACCATCTTCAACCTCGTCGCCGCCGACAACGAATTCGAGAAAACCTTCGCCCTGTTCCTGGAACACGCGCCCAATGTGTCCCGCTTCGCCAAACTCCCGTCCGGCTTCGGCTTCAGCATCCCCTATACCGACGCGGCGGCCAACCTGCGCTACTACGAACCGGACTTTGTCGCCGTCACCTCGGACGGCGTGCATCACCTCATCGAGACCAAAGGCCGGGTGGATGTGGACGTGGCCCACAAAAACCGCGCCGCCCGCCTCTGGTGCGAGAACGCCACCCTGCTCACCGCAACCGCGTGGGACTTCAAGATCGTCCATCAGCAGGAGTTCGAGAGCCTGCACCCGCAAGACTTCGAAGACTTGATCGCGTTGGAGCCGGTCGGATTTACCTCGTAGTCTAGGGCCTTGTGCCCGTTTTCGTTGCCCACAAGTCGCCCACAAGGGGCTAGACTACGGGAATTCGTTTCCCATCCCCACGAACCGTGTATAAATATCCCGTCAAGGCCAGGAATGAGGGGGTAGGTGCGTTGCACTTTCCGAAGTGCAACGCACCTGACATTGATGGTCTATTACTGCGCCCGCAAGATCAGCGGGAGATAGATATAGTGATAAGGCGGCGCAGCGCCTTCCGTGCTGAAGCTCCAGCTATACGCTTGCACTGGATTGCCGGCCAGGTCGGTAACACCGGCGGTCACGGCGACAGTGTAGTATCCCGGCGCCATGGCTGCCCGTGGCAGCAGGATGATCTGGTCGGCGTTGCCGTCGAAATAAACACTGATTGGAATGGACTCGCTACCGCTGCGTGTCAGAGTGACTGTGGTCGTAGAAACTGTCGTTGCACTCAACGGCTCGGAGACGCCGATCAGGATCACGGGTGCGTAGACCAGGCCGAGCGTGTCGGTGAAAAGCGGTGTGGTCGAGGTGGCGACGTCCGTGGCATCTGTGGCCGGATTCGTCCACAGCACCTGCGGTGGTGTCGTATCCCCGGCTGGCGTCACGGTGAGGTACACCTGCGCCGGACGGCTGGTGGTGACGCCGTTGCTCACCTGGAAGCTAAAGCCATCCGCACCGGTGAAGTTCTCGATCGGTGTGTAAGTGAGGGTGGGGAGGGTGCCGGTCAGAAGCCCGCCATGCGGCGGCTCGACGATTTCGTAGGTCAGTGGCAAACCGCTGGCCTCCCACCCACTCAGGATGAGCGGTAGCGGGGTCATGTAGTCGGTGGTCAAATGCTGGGGGATGGCGGCCAGCGGCGATACTACATTCACCCAACTGTTTGTCGGCGTCTCCTCCGGCACGCTGGGGAAGTAGACCACGGCCTGGTTGGCCACCACCGTGCCCGACGCCAGCCCGCCCGTCAGCGCGACGGTGTAGGTAATGACGCCCTCTGAATCCGCCGCGCCCTTTGGCCCCAGTTCGCCCACCAGCCAGAAAAGCTCCCGGCTGTCCGGCAAGTAGACCCCGCTGCCATGCGTAAAGCTGATGGTACTCGCATCGAAGACTTCTGGCAATGCGTTGACTATGTACACGCCATACGCCCGGCCCTCGCCCTCATTCTCGTAGGTGATGGTGTACGTCACTCTATCACCGGGAAGCAAGTCCCCTGCCGGGCCATAGATGGCGTTGGGGTCCTTGGCGATTAACAACGCCAGGTCGCGGCAGCGTGGCTTGGCGGCCGCGGCGCCGGCGCAAGCATCCACTGCCTCAACGGCTGTAGGCCGCGCGCTGACGGTCTGGACGCTGACCTGTTGCGCCAGCCCGCGCTCCTCGCAGGGGGTGCAACCCGGGCCGCCGATGCCGGCCACACAGCGTTCGCCAAAGGCGACGCAGGTCTTGAAGCCGTCCGGTACCCACGTCCCGGTCGTGGCGTTGCACTTTTCACGGTAGCAACTGTTGGTCACACCGCCGAACAACCCGGCGCCGCTCCAACGCACCTGGTCCGCGGTGCAGCAGTGTTCCTGCGGATTGGCCCGGCAGTTCAGATCGCAATCGTACAACTTCTTGGCCGTGCTGCCGACCTCCCATACGACGCCGGCGATGCTGCCGCCACCGGTGAAGGGCGCCAGGACCGTCCAGGCAACCACGCGCGCGGCTTTTTTCTTGATGTACTCCCAGCCCACGATGGACCAGCGGCAGTTGCGCTTGCAGGCGTCCACCGTGCATCCGTCGGCGGCTGATGATAGGGCCGCTTGGCTCTCGCCGGCTTGCCAGTCGCCCCATTCGCGCTTCTCGCCGGTCAGCAGGTCGATACGCATCCCCCCGGTGGCGTCTTCGATAATCACTTCCGC
>JAFGOJ010000175.1 GCA_016926575.1 Anaerolineae bacterium
CACGAAGACCGGGTTCAGATCGACTTCGGCGATCTCCGGATAGCGGAAGGGTAACTGCGAAACGTTGACCAACGCATCGGCCAGCGCATCCAGGTCGCCTGCCGCCTGGCCGCGAATGCCGGTGAGAATGGGGTAGCCGCGGATCGCGCGGATCATCTCCTCCGCACCCTGCCGGTCGACCGGCGCCAGGCGCAGCGCGACGTCGCGCCACACCTCGGTGTAGATGCCGCCCAGTCCAAACACCACCACCGGGCCGAACTGTGGGTCCCGCGACAGGCCCAGCAGCACCTCCTGGGCCGCCCGCACCATCGGGTAGATCACCACGCCGCGGAAATCGTATCCTGCGGCAGCCGCCTCGATCCGCTCGAACGCCGCCTCGGCCTGGGCATCGTCCCGGATGCCGAGCACCACCCCGCCCGCATCCGACTTGTGCAGGATGTCCGGCGAGACGACCTTCATCGCCACCGGGTAGCCCAGCGCAGCACAGCCCGCCACCGCCGCCTCGACCGTCGACACGAAGCGGAACTCGGGCACCGGGATGCCGTTCTCCCTCAGCAGCGCCATAGCCTCCGGTTCCAACAGCATGCCCTCTCCAGGCAGCGCCCGCGTCTGGGGCACCGGCTGCGGCAGCGGACGCCGCTCCACGCGCGCCGCTTCGTACCGCGCCATCTGTGCCAGCACCGCCACGGCCCGTTCGCCGGTGGCGAAGTTGGGCACGCCGTGCGCCTTGAGATACGGCAGCGCCGCCGCCACGGTCTTGTCGGCCATGAAGTTCGCCGCCACCGGCTTGCCGCTCGCCTGGGCCGCGTCGACCACGCCCCGCGCGTGCGAGAGTGAATCGAGATACGGCGTGCACACGTCCAGCGCCAGCGCCGCGTCATACTCCGCCAGCACCGCCGCCAGCGTGCGCCGGTAGCCCGCCTCGTCCCCCTCCACCGTCATATCGAACGGGTTCTCGAACGCGCAGTACGACGGCAAGAACGCCTGCAGCTCCGCCCGCAGCGCCGCGCTGGGCGCGGCCACGTCGAGCCCCACCTCCTCCGCCCGGTCCGCCGCCAGCACGCCCGGCCCGCCCGAGTTGGTGACGATGGCCACCCTCCGCCCGCGCACCGGCGGCAGTGACACGAATCCCTTGCACAGGTCGAACATCTCCTCGATCGTGTGGGCGCGAATCGCGCCCGCCGCGCGGATGGCCGCGTCGTAGACGTCGTCCGACCCCGCCATCGACCCCGTGTGCGAGAGCGTCGCCCGCTGGCCCGAGCGCGTCCGCCCGGATTTGATCACCACCAGCGGCTTGTGCGCCGTCAGCGCCCGCGCCGCCTCCACAAACCCCTGCCCGTCCGACACGGCCTCGATGTACAGCGCCACGACCTTCGTCTCGTCATCCTCCAACAGATAATCGAGGAAGTCGATTTCGTTCAGGTCCGCCGCGTTGCCGTAGCTGACGAACTTGGAGAAGCCCACGCCCTGCTGCTCGGCCCAGGCCAGCACCGCGCCGCCCAGCGCGCCGCTTTGGGAGATGAAGGCCACGTCTCCCGCCGGCGGGCGCGTCTCCAACGTGGGGTACAGGGCGTGGCGCGTGTTGACGATGCCCGCGCAGTTCGGCCCGACGAAACGGATGCCGTGCCGCGCCGCCACCTGGCGCACCTCGTCCTCAGCGGCGTGATTCCCCACCTCCGAGAACCCCGCCGTGATGACCACCGCTGCCCGCACCCCTGCGCGGCCACAGTCTTCCAGCACGCCCGTCACCGCCGCGGCCGGTGCCGCTACGATCGCCAGATCCACCGGCCGGCCCACCTCCGCCACCGACGCGAACCCCGGCACGCCCAGCGCCCCTTGTGCCTTCGGATTGATGGCGACCACGTCCGCGTAGCCGCCCTCCACCATATTGCGCAGCAGCTCGTAGCCGATCTTTCCCGGCGACGTGGAGCCGCACAACGCCACCCCGCGCGGGTTGAAGAGGGCCTGCAAACTCATACGCCCCCCTCGTCGACCGCGGCCGCCAGCCCACCCCGCAGCGCCGCACGATTCCGCTCCACGCCTCGCTTCCAGCGCGTCTCCACGGTGTAGGCCACCTCGTCGGCAGAGAGCAGCACGCCCAGCGGCGTCTGTGCCACCGCTGCGCCCAGAATGTAGACGTTCGGCGCGACCGGCGCGCCCTCGTACGTTGGAAGGCCTGCCGGGTCCAGGTAGCGCACTTCCGCCCCGGCCCCTCGAATGCGCGCCAGCACGTCGGCCAGCGCCGGGTACGGCTCCTTGCTCAGCATCACCGCCGTCGGCGCCCATACGTGGCCGTAGAGCACGAAGTGCCCCCCCGGCCGCACGAACCGCACCGCCTTGAGCGCCTCGGAAACCTCCATGGCGACAACCAGGTCCGCCCCCTTCTCGGGCAGCGTCGGCCCCGCCCCCACGCGCCCCAAGCGGAGCTGTGCCTTGACGAAGCCGCCGCGCTGAGCCATGCCCTTGGTCGGATAAAAATTGACCGGCAGGCCCTTTCGTAGCGCGGTTTCAGACAGAATCTCGCCGATGGTCAAGACGCCCTGACCACCGACGCCTACCAGGTAAATGTCGTAGTTCATGCCAACGGCTCCTTGCGAATCGCATCGAACGGGCACACCGCCGCGCACAGCCCGCAGCCATAGCACAGAGCGGGATCGATCGTCATGACGTTATCGCCCAGTTCCAGGGCCGGGCAGCCGGTCACGCGCACGCAGGTCTTGCAGAAACGGCACGCCTCGGGGTCGACCGTCACCTTCTGCACGCGCAAGCCGCGCCGCTGCGCCTGGATGGCGCACTCCTGCCGCGCGAGGATCACCTTGACCCCCGGCAGCGTCAGCGCGTGCTGAATCGTGTCCGTCGCCGCTTCGAAATCGAAGGGGTCGATGACGAAGAACTGTTCCACGCCCAGCGCCGGGACGATGGCGGCGATGTCGACGCGCCGGTTGCCGGGCTGGAACGCCTCGTCCGTGCCCGGATTGACCTGCATGCCGGTCATGCTCGTCCAGCCGTTGTCCATGATGATCAGCGTCATCGGCGTCTGGTGCTGCACAGCGTTCACCAGGCCCGGAATCCCGCCGTGGAAGAAGGTCGAGTCGCCAATCGTGGCGATGACGGGCGTCTCGATGCCCGCCTGGACGTACCCCTGCGCCAGACTGACGCTCGCGCCCATCGAGACCTCATTCCACACCGTGTGGAACGGCGGGTTCATCCCTAGGATCGTGCAACCGATGTCGCCGGTGACCATCACCTGGCCTTGCTTGTACTTGAGATTCTTCAGCGCTTTGTTGATCGCCATGTAGGTGCCGCGATGCGGGCAGCCCGCGCAGACAGTGATCGGCCGCGCCGCTGCCAGGTCCTCGGCCCTGGCTCCGGCGAACAGGTCCTCCGGCACCACCAGATCGAGCGCCGCAGCGATGCCCTCCACCACCTGCCGCACGCCGTACTCGCCAATCCGCTCGAACGTGCCGTCCAGCTTACCCACGATCTTCCCCACGTACCCCGCCCCGTGCGCCTCGACGACCAGCGCGCGCTCCAGATACGGTTCCAGTTCCTCCAGCACCAGCACTCGCTCCACGTGCTCCAGCAAGGCCCGCACTTTGGCCGCCGGGAAGGGATGGACGCCGCGCACGCGCAGAACGGAGACCGCCTGTGGGTCGAAGCCGTAGCCGGCCGCGATCTCGAATCCCTCTTCGAGATACGCCGCGCACACGCCCGCAGCGACGATGCCCAGCCCGCCCAGCTGCGCGGCCAGGTCGAGCGCATTCACCCCCATCTCGTCGATCAACGCCCCCGCCTGCTCCAACCGGGCGATCAGGTCGCGGTGTTGGGCCATGCAGATCGCCGCGCCCGCCTTGGTGAACGTGTCGATGTCGTGCAGGAGCTGCGGTTCGCGCCGTGGCTCGATCTGTGGCGCGTCCGCCACGTCGACCGGGGCGGTGGAGTTGGAGAGCGCCGTCACCAGCCGCACGAACACCGGCGTGCCGGCGCGCTCCGAAATCTCGAAGGCCGTCTGGGTCAACGTGTACGCCTCGGCCACCGACGTCGGTTCCAGCATCGGCATGTCCGACATCAGCGCAAAGCCGCGCGAGTCCTGCTCCGCCATCCCCGCGCTCACGCCGGGGTCGTCGGCGACGTAGATCACCAGCCCCCCCACGCACCCCGAATACGCAATCGAGATGATGCTGTCGTAGGCCACGTTCAGGCCCGACATTTTCATCGTGCACAGCGCCCGCTGGCCCGCCCACGCCGCCCCCGCGGCGATCTCGAAGGCCACCTTTTCGTTCGTGCTCCACTCCACGTGGACGTCGTCCAGGTCCGCCGTCAACAAGCTCGCCAGCGCCCCCGTCGAGGGCGTGCCCGGATAGCCCGTTATGACACGCGCCCCCGCGTGGACCGCCCCCAGCGCGAGCGCCTCGTTACCCGTCAGCAATCGGATACTCAATTTGTACCTCCTAAAAATTTAACCACCAAGAGCACAAAGAACACAAAGATAAAATCCTCAATCGTTATCTTAAACCATCACCGGTGGCGACTGCGATTCGAGCGTGGGCATGAACCGCCCCTGCCCGGTCTGCGCCACGATCTCCCCATCCTGCAACACCGGCTGGCCGCGCTGGAACGACATCTCCGGCCATCCCAGCACCTCGCGCCCCTCGTACAGCGTGTAGCCGACGTTGCTGTGCTGATTCGCAGCAGCGATGGTGAAAGAGCGGTGCGGGTCGAAGACGACCAGGTCCGCGTCGGAGCCCACCGCGATCGTGCCTTTGCGCGGGTACAGCCCGAAAATGCGGGCCGGGTTTTCGCACAGCACCTGTACCATCCGCACCAGGCTGATCCGGCCCCGGTTGACGCCGCCGTCGTAGGTCAGCGGCAGCAGCGTCTCGATCTGCGGAGAGCCGAACGGCTGCTCGATGAAATCGCCGTGCACGTCCTTCTGCTTCGGCGCGTGGTCCGAGGCGACCGTGTCGAGTGTGCCGTCACGCAGCGCCTCCCACAGCGCCGCGCGGTCGTTGGCGGTGCGGATGGGCGGGCCGATCTTGGCCAGCGCCCCCCGTTCGGCGTAGATCTCCTCGGTCAGCGTGAGGTACTGCGGGCAGGTCTCCGCATAGACTGGCAGCCCCTCGGCCCGCGCCTGGCGGATAGGACGCAGCGCCCGCGCCGCCGTGACGTGCGGGATGTAGAGCGGGCAGCCGGTCACTTCGGCCAGACGGATAGCGCGAAAGACCGCCTCCTCCTCCAGCGCCGCCGGCCGCGAGCGGGTGAAGTACGCCGCCGAAGCCGCCGGCCCCTTGAGGTACTTGTCCTCCAGGTAGTCGATGCCGCCGCCGTTCTC
>JAFGOJ010000176.1 GCA_016926575.1 Anaerolineae bacterium
CTTAGGCCGCGTAGCGGCCCGGCCACCACAAAGGGCAGAAAATTACCGCTGTATTTAAGACGTCATTCCCGCGCAAGCGGGAATCCAGTTTACGTACAGATAGATGCCCGCTTGCGCGGGCATGACGGCCGGATGAGCGGCTATTTTCGGAGCAGCGATAGTCGCTAGAACGACGTCGCGTGCCGTGCCCCGGTGTAACTTCCACGTAACACCTTTCTGGTACTATAGCCTCGATGCCCGAAGCGACAATCGCGTCCTTTATCCTGCGCTTTACGCAGGAGCATACCCCTGAGGCACCGGCTTCCCCCACGGCCTGGCACGGCGTTATCCGCCATATCCAGACCAAAGAGGAAATCCGGTTCACGCACATAGAAAGCGCGCTGGATTTTATTGCGCGGTATGTAGATGTGCCCCTCGAAGAAGAAACCGAGTAAGTCGCTGCAGCGGGTGGAACGTGCCTCGAAATCCCATTCACAGGAGGTTGTGATGCGTCTCAAAGATCGAGTCTGTCTCATTACCGGAGGGGCCGCCGGCATCGGCCTGGCGACGGCCCAGCGTTTCGCCGAAGAAGGGGCCATAGTCGTTATCTGTGACCTCGACGAAGCGGCCGGACAAGCCGCCGTCGCCGATCTGGGCCCGGAAGCCGCGTTCTACACGGTCAATGTCACCAACCGCCAGGCCGTGCAGGCGTGGGTCGACGACGTCGTCGCGCGCTACGGGCGGATCGACGTGCTGGTCAACAACGCCGGCGTCCTGCGCGACAATCAACTGGTGCGCGTCAAGGACGGCCAACTGGTCAAGCAGATGCCGGAGGAGGAGTTTGACCTGGTCATCGCGGTCAATCTCAAGGGCGTCTTCAACTGCACACAGGCCGTGGCCCCGGTGATGATCAACCAGGGCAGCGGCGTGATCCTGAATGCGACGTCGATCGTCGGGCTGGACGGCAATTTCGGCCAGACTAACTACGTGGCGACGAAGGCTGGCGTGATCGGCATGACCAAGGTGTGGGCGCGCGAGTTGGGTCGCTACGGCATCCGCGTCAACGCTGTGGCTCCCGGCTTCACACTGACCGAGATGGTGCGCCAGATGCCGGAAAAGATTTTGGAGGGCATGGCCGAACGCACGCCGCTGCGCCGGCTGGGCGAACCGCGCGACATCGCCAACGCCTACCTCTTCCTGGCCTCCGACGAGGCGTCTTTCGTCTCCGGAACCGTGCTGCGCGTCGACGGCGGGATCGTCGTTGGGACGTAGGGGGCGGTGATGAACCCATCCGACGTCTCCGTCGGCATCGTCAGCGCCGGCATCTACGTTCCCGAACCGGTGATCAGCGCTGCCGAGATCGCCGCAGAGAGCGGCATCCCCGAGTGGGTGATCCGCGAGAAGTTCGGCATGAACCAGAAGCACAAGCCCGGCCCCGACGACCACACCAACCAGATGGCGATCTGGGCCGCGCAAGACTGCCTCGCCAAGTGCGACATTTCGCCCGAGGAGATCGACGTCGTGCTCTGCACCACCGAGGAGTGGAAGGAGTACCTGCTGTGGACGGCGGGCATCAAGCTGGCCTACGAGGTCGGCGCTACGCGCGCTTGGGCGGTCGACATGCACCTGCGCTGCGGGGGCACCATCGCCGCGCTCAAGATGGCGCGGGATATGATGATCGCCGACCCCGAGGTCAACACGGTGCTCATCGCCGGGGGCTACCGGAACGGCGACCTGATCAACTTCAAGAACCACCGCACGACGTTCCTCTTCAACCTGACCGCGGGCGCGGGGGCGCTGCTGCTGCGCAAGAACTGGCCGCGCAACCACGTCCTGGGGGCGCACCTGATGGCCGACGGGTTCATGAGTGAGCACGTCATCGTCCCCGCCAGCGGCACCAAGCAGTTCCCCACCGACGCGGCGGTGGCTCAAGACCTGTTCTATCTCGACTTGGTCGAGCCGGAGGCGATGAAGGACCGCCTCAATGCGGTGTCGATGGACAACTGGATGCACTGTATCGACGAGGCGTTGCGCAAGAGCGGCCGCACGCGCGCGGACATCGGCTACCTCAACGTGCTGCACATGAAGCGCTCGGGTCACCTCGACATGCTCGAACGGCTGGGGCTGACCGAGGAGCAGTCGGTCTACCTCTCCGACTACGGCCATACCGGCGAGCAAGACGCGATGATCTCCATTGTCGAAGGGCTGAAGCAGGGCCGCCTCAAAGATGGCGACTTGATGATCATCGTTGCCGCCGGCATCGGCTACGCCTGGGGCGCGTGCTGCGTCCAGTGGGGGCCATGCTGATTGTACGGCAAGTTTTAGCCACGAATTGACACGAATTCTCACGAATTAAAAACAAAATTAGTGTTAATTCGTGTAAATTCGTGGCTGATTTTTCCCGTTCGTAATACTAAATCGGGAGACTGACAAATGAACTCGCGCAATTTATACGAACAGAAACGCCTTTTGATCCCCGAAGCTGTCTCGCTGGTGCAGTCCCATCAGACGATTGGCGTGGCGATGGCGGCCTCGGAGCCGACCGGGCTGTTGAGCGAGCTGGGCCGCCACAAGCACCGTCTGGAGGACGTGACCGTGTGGGTATGCCTTCCGCTGCGCCTGTACGACTTCGTGCTCCAGCCGGAGATGGCGGGCCACTTTTTCGTGGAAAACTGGTTCTACGGCGCGCCCGACCGCGAGGTCCACGACCAGGGCCGCATCTCCTACATCCCCAACAACCTCCACGCCGCCGCACGCTCGAAGCTGGAGGCGGTGGGCAACCGCCTGGACATCTACTGGGGCACCGCCACCCCGCCCGACGCGCGCGGCTTCATGTCGCTCTCCACCAGCCTGGTGATCGAAAAGCTGCTTATGGACGCGGCCGATATGGTGGTGCTGGAGATCAACGAGAACCTGCCCTGGACCCTGGGCGACACCCACGTCCACATCTCGGACGTCGACGTCGTTGTGGAGAACCACGTGCCCGTGTTCGAACTGCCCGCCGCTCCGCCGACGGAGTGGGAACGGGCCATCGGCGGCTACATCGCCGAGCTGATCGACGACGGCTGCACGCTCCAACTCGGCATCGGCGGCATCCCCAACGCCATCACCGCCTTCCTGATGGAGCGGCGCGATCTGGGCGTTCACACGGAAATGTTCATCGACGGCATGGTCGATCTGTACGAGGCGGGCGTGATCACCGGGCGGCGCAAGACGCTGTGGAACGGCAAGATGGTCGGCGCGTTCGCGCTGGGCACGCAGAAGCTGTACGATTTCATCGACAACAACCTGGGTGTCGAGTTCCAGCAGGGCAAAGTCACCAACGATCCCTACGTCATCGGCCAGAACTACAAGATGATCAGCGTCAATACCGCCCTGCAGGTCGACCTGTACGGGCAGGTCTGCTCGCAGAGCATCGGCCCGCGCCACTACAGCGGCACCGGCGGCCAGCTCGACACGCACCGCGGCGCGCAGATGTCGCCGGGCGGGCGCGGCATCATCGCCTTGCGCTCCACCGCCCGCGGCGGCACGCTCTCCACCATCGTCCCCACGCTGGCCGAAGGGGCCGAGGTGACCATTCCCGGGCAGGACGTCGACACCATCGTCACCGAGCACGGCGTGGCGGCGCTCAAGGGCCTCAGCGTCCGCGACCGCCTGACCGCGCTAACCCAGATCGCCGATCCCGCTTTCCGTCCCTGGCTGCGCGAGGAGGCGGAGCGGCTGAACATCGTGCCACGGTTGGTGACGCCCGGCTTCACCGCCGAGCGGCCCCAACGCGCGGCGACCGCCCCCGGCGTGACCGAGGACGCGATCCGTTTAGGCACCTTTTGCGATCTCTCCGGCCCGAACGCGACCATTGGCATGGCCGCGCTGCGCGGCTACAGCACGTACTACGAGCACGTCAACCGCTGGGGCGGCGTGCACGGGCGCAGGATCGAGCTGGTCGTCGAGGACGATGCCTTCGACCCCGACCGCACGCGCGAGGCGGTCGACCGGCTGATCGGGCAGCGGGACGTGTTCGCCATTGCCAGCCCGCTGGGCACGCCGACCAACCTGGCCGTGCTCGACCGGCTGCTGGAAGAGCAGATTCCCGTCGTCTCGCCGCACAGCGGCCTCTCCGTCTGGTCGACGCCGTTGAAGCACACCTACTTTGCCCTACAGCCGTCGTACCAGGTGGAGGGGCGCATCCTGGCCCAGTACGTGGCCGACGCGCGGGTGGCGCAGCGGGTCGCCATCTTCGCGGTCGACGACCGGTTCGGGCAGGAGGGGGCGATGGCATTTGCGGAGGAACTGCGGCGGGGCGGGATGGAGGCGGTGGGCACGGTGATGCACGCGGCGCGCTTCTCTGCGCCCGAGGCGTGGGTGGCGGAGTTGACGGCGTGGGCGCCGGATTGGGTGCTGCTCTACACCTACGTCAAACCGGCGGCGGACCTGTTGCGGGCGGCGCACGCGGCGGGGTTCCGCCCGGCCTGGCTGGCCAGCTACGTCCTTTCGGGGCCGGATCTGCTCCGCTTTGCCGGGGCCGAAGCGACCCACGGCCTGCGCGCGGCGTGCTACCCGGCCGGGCCGCGCCACCATCGCGGCGAAGGGCTCTTCCGCAAGCTGATGGCCCGCGCCGACGGCGAGGGCGCGCCCAGCACGCACAGCCGCATCGGCTACGCGGCGGCCCAATTGATCGTCGAGGGGCTGAGCCGCGCCGGGCCGGACCTGACGCGCGAGGGCTTCATTGCGGCATTGGAAGGGATCGGTGAGTGGACCGGCGGCCTGCTGCCGCCCATTCGCTACAGCCCCACCGACCATCGCGGCCTGACCGCCCTGGCGCTCCAGCGCGCCGTCGATGGGCGGTGGCTGGTGGAGCGGGGGTTGTTACAATTGAGAGACTGAGGAATAGAGCCCCGCTCGGCGCGGGTCCACGACCCGCGCCACTGCCGGGTCACGGACCCGGCGGGAGCACATTGTCTGGTGGTGGTAGGCGCGCGATTCAATCGCGCGCCTACCACCTGTCGTTGCGGCGGGTCTCCTGACCCGCCGTTCCGCCCGGTCGGGAGACCGGGCGGAACAAGGGGGGCCGCCTGAGGCGTTAACCCAGGCCCATTTGCGGAAGGGGTCCGGGGGAACCGCAGGTTCCCCCGGCGGGGTGCAGGGGCGGAGCCCCTGCAAAG
>JAFGOJ010000177.1 GCA_016926575.1 Anaerolineae bacterium
AACCGCAGGTTTACCCGTTTCCCGTTCCCCCGGCGGGGTGCAGGGGCGGAGCCCCTGCAAAGTCCTGGTAACCGCTGGTCGGCGGGTTTCAAACCCGCCCTACATCGAGACGGTCTATTTTCGGAATAGTCGATTAAGGAGGCTTGTGTGACAACTGGAATCATCTCTTACGGCGCTGCTGTACCCAAGTACCGCATCGAAGCCGACGAGATCTGGCGCGTGTGGAAGAACATAGCCCAACAGTTCTTCGACATGCTCAGCATCAGCGAGCGCGGCGTGCTGGGACCCGAGGAGGATACGCTGACCCTGGCCACCGCCGCCGCCGAGCAGGCGCTGGCCCGCGCCGCGCTCCCCAAAGACCGCATCGGCGCGCTCATCCTCGGTTCGGGCACCGGCCCCTACGCCACGAAGGCCGGCGCGATGGTGCTCCAGGATACGTTGGGCCTGCCCGCTAACGTGCTCGCCACCGACGTCCAGTGCGCCGACAAGTCCGGCAGCACGGCCCTCATCCTGGCCGCCGCGCTGATCGAGGCCGGCCAGGTCGATTACGCCCTCGTCGTCGCCGCAGACACGATGAACCGCCACACCGCGCCGGGGATGGTGCTCGAATACGTCGCCTCGGCCGGGGCGGTCGCCTTCCTCCTGGGCCGCAACGAATCCGAGTTCGTGGCCCGGCTGGAGGGCTGGCAGAGCCACTCGTGGGACCAAAACGACTACTTCCGCGTCGAAGGCGAGCGCTACATCCAGGCCGGCGCCGGTTTCTACGGCTGGGTAGCTAACTGGGGCCTGCTCGACCACGTCGTTCCGGCCACCCAGGCCTACTTCGCACAGACCGGCCTGACCCCCGAGGACTTCTCCAAGTTCGCCGTGCCGCAGAAGACCGGCATCCGCCCGCTGATGACGATGGGTAAAGCGGGTCTGGATATGATGCAAGTGCTGCCCTACGTCCTCACCGCACAGATTGGCGACTGCGGCGCAGCCAGCGTGCCCCTCTCCCTGGCGCATATCCTCGACTGGGCCGATGCCGGCGAGCGCATCGGCGTGATCGACTACGGCAGCGGGGCCGGGTGCGACGTCTGGTCGCTGGTGACCACGCCGCTGCTGGAGGAGCGCCGCCCCGAGAATGGCACGGTGATGGAACTGCTCGACGACAAGATCATGGTCGACTACGCTACGATGATCAAGTACGAGCAGAAGATGATCCGCTCGCCGCATCAACTGAGCAACTTCTACTAAACCGCGAGTGGATGAGGAGATAGCATGGGAAAAATCAACCGCAGAGTGATGATGGTCGGTGGGGCGATCACGATGCCGAATATCCCCATCGACTGGACGTGGCGCCAACTGGCGACCGAGCCGTTCTGGCAGGCGCTCCAGAACACCGGCATCCGGGTCTCCGATGTCGACATGGTGGCCTGCGCCTACAACGACCGCAGCATCCCCGACTCGTCCATCGGCCCGCAGGTGGCCGACGCCCTGGGCATCGTGCCCAAGCCGGTGGTGATTACCTCCAGCGCGTGCGCCGGGAACGGCATCGCTTCCTACGTGGCGTGGAACGCCATCGCCTCCGGCCGGTGCGACATCGTCGTCTCGCTGGGCTTCGCCCGCTCCGACAACTACGATGCCATGGAGTCGATGAACTCGCAGGGCAACTACGTCGACTTCGACTACATGATGGGCATGACGCACATCAACTACGGCGCGATCCGCGACGACTACTACCGCCGTAAGTACGGCGCGTCCGTCGCAGACGCCGCGCGGTGGGCCTACCAGTGCCACTGGTACGCGCGCCGCAATCCCCTGGCCAAGGCCTACAACGACCCGATGCCCGTGTTGGAGGACCTCTCCACCGACACGCCCGAAGCCGACCGCGACCGCCAGGCGACGAACCGCGGCGGCGTGGCGAGCTGTATGATCTTCGTGGGCGAGGAGATCGCCCACCGCTTCACCGACAAGCCGGTCATCTTCGACGTGGCCTACGCCTACCGCTCCCCCTACATCGGCGAGTTCTTCAACTACCCGTTGGACGGGCTGCGCGAGTACGACCTGGCCGAGTTCCCGGCGCTGATGGCCGCCGCGCGGGAGGCCTACACAATCGCCGGCATCACCCGCGACGACATCGACATTGCCCAGACCCACGACCTGACCGCCTACGAGGGATTCATGGCCATCGAAGGACTGGGCATCTGCCCGGTGGGCCAGGCAAAGGACTACGTCGCAGCCGGAGGGATGACGCTGGAGAGCAAGTGCCCGGTCAACACCTACGGCGGCGGCACGGCCTTCGGCCACGGCTCGGTGGGCTGCGACTTCCAGGCCGGCGTGCTGGAGAACTTCTGGCAGTTGCGCGGCGAGTGCGGCGAGCGCCAGGCGGACGCCCCGCGCGTGGGCGTCAATTCGTCCTACGGCACGCACCACTCGCTGGACGCGGTGGGCGTGGTACAGAGGGGGTGGTGAGATGAGCGATCAATTTCCCGAGTTTTTCGTCCGCCTCGATACGTTCTCCAGCGCGGTGTGGTACCGCACGCGGCGCGGGCGGTACCGCCTGGAGGGGACGCGCTGCGCGAATTGCGACACCAAGTTCTTCCCGCCGCGCACCGGTCTGATCTGCCCGGTCTGCTACGCGCGGGAGATGGTGCCCTACGAGTGCGCCCACACCGGCACGCTGGTGGCGGTGGCGCAGGACAACCTGGGCTTCCCCGCCTGGGGCTATGGGGATGACCTGCCACGGGTGATGGTCATCGTGCGCCTCGACGACGGCGTCCACGTCATGGGCGACGTGGTCGAGTTCGAAGAACCGGAAGCGGTCGAACCGGGCGCGCGGGTTAAGATGGTGCTGCGCAAGCACCGCCGCGAGGATACCGGTGCCTGGGTCTACGGCTACCGGTTTGTGTTGGCTGACCTGTAATAAGATACGCGTAGGTGCGGTGGTAGGCGCGGCCTAGGAGGAGCGATGGAATATTCACTGGGATTGTGTCTGTTGGATTTCTTGCCCAATCTGGCGTTCCTGGTCGGTGCTTATTTCCTGGTGCGGACGGCACAGTTGGTACAAGGCCGGCGTTGCACCCGGTTGATGATGGCGGGAGCGCTCCTGGTCTTCCTCGGCGGGACGCTCAAGGCGGTGTGGAAGTTGCTCTACACCACCGGCGTGGGCGACCTGCGCATCTGCAGCGAGGCCCAGTTCGTGCTGCTGGCTCCCGGCTTCCTGGGGCTGTTGCTGAGCACCATCATGCTGGCCCGCCGCGGGCGTTCGGACGCGGCAACGGGCAGCCCGATCGTGTTGGGCATGGCCGCGTGGAAGATTCCCTTCCTGATCGTGATGACGCTGTGCAGCATCGGCGCGTACGGCGTGCTGACCACCATCGCCTTCCGGCGCGGGGCGCGGCTGGCCGGGGCGCTGTTCATCGTCGCCGTGTTGTGTCTCTTCGCCATGTCGGGCATGGCCAGCGGTGAGCAGACCGTCGCCCGCCAGTGGATCGAAGAAGGCATCAACTCGGCCGGACAGATCGCATTCGCGGCGGGCAGTTTCCTGCTCTACCGCTCCTACCGCAGCGAGGGAACGGAGGTTACCTGTGCTTGAAGGAATGAAACGTTGGCGATTGGGAAAGCAGTACGGTTACGAGACGCTCTTCAAAAACCAGGACCGGCGTCCGGTGGGGAAGACGGGCGTCATCCTGGCCGACATGGGCATGCCGGAAGACTACGAACCCGAGTTCTACGTCAACTACATCCACCACGTTTTCCACTACATGCTGCCTCCATTTCTCCACAACGTGGTGCTGGCCGACCGGGGCATCGCGTTGGTCGATCCGCAGCATCCGCTGGCGCGCGAGCCGTTCGATCCCAAACAGTTGGTCGATATGCACGGCTCCTTCACCAACCGGGAAGGCCGGCCCTACGTCGAATGTGACGTGAGCTGGCGTCCCCCGGGGATGAAGAAGAACCCGTGGGACAACGGCTACTTCCTTTACAAGGATGAGGGCAAAGGCGGAGCGCCCGACATCTGCCAGAAGACGGGGGCCAAGGTGGTCGGGTGGTACTACGGGCACCTGCTCCCGGAGCAGAAAGTGGCCTGGGCGTACCAGTGCGGCCTGGTCTACCAGGAAGCCGCGGCAGCGCTGAAACGGCGCTTCCCACAGGCCGAGGTCCGCCACGCCCGCTACGTCTACGAGGACTCCATCCGCCAGGCGGTGGAGGAGTTGCTGGCCGCGGGCTGCGAAACGATCGTCTACCAGTGCTTCTGCAACCCGGTCTATTCGGACTTCGAAGAGTACGCTTTTGCGCTGCCGTTGGTCCACCGGTGCGTGAACGGCCGGGCTAAGGTCATCTGCACCGACCAGTTGGGCAACCAGCCGGCGATGCGCGAAGCGTACGTGCAGGTGATCCGCGACCAGATGGCGCAGTTGCCGCGCACGGCGCGCGTCCTGCTGATCTTGTCGAAGCACGGTCACCCCTTCAAGAAAGAGACCCAGGACGTGCGCGGGCCGGAGTACCGCGAACCGCTGGAGGCTGCCGCGCGCCAGGCGATGGCCGACTGGGGCGGGACGTGGGACCTGGTCTGGAGCAACGACGAGTACGCCGACGCGTATTGGGACCCCAAGCATACCAAGGTCGAGACCCACGCCGCCTACCGCAAGGCCATCGAAGAGAGGTACGACTACGCGCTGGAGGTGCCCACCGATTTCATGGCCGAGAACACCGACCTGATGATCTTCCACGCGATGAAGAAATTCGACGCATTCGCTGAGTACGACCTCAACGCGCCAGTGCCCTACCCGGATTGGGACCGGCCGCTGGTGCGCACCTTCCACGAGGGCAAGACGACCGGCATCTACGCCGGCTGCCCCGTCGGCCCGTACCGGCGCTACGTGGTGGAAGCGGTTGAAGCCTCGGTGAGCGAGATACTGACAGCCTGAGTCAATGAGGAGTGAATCGAAATGACACAAGAAGAGAAACCCTGTCGCTGCCACCGCTTCGAGGACAAGGTAGCCATCGTGACCGGGGCGGCGTCCGGTATTGGCCGGGAGACGGCGCTCCAGTTTGCCCGTGAAGGGGCGCATCTCGCCATCTGTGACGTCAGCGCGGACGGGCTGGCGGAGACGCGCCAGGCCATCGAGGCGCTGGGCCGCGCGTGCCTGTCGATGCTCGTCGACGTGCGCAGCCAGGAACAGGTCGAGGCGTTGGTCCAGGCGACGCTGGAGCGGTTCGGCACGCTCGACATCCTGGTCAACAACGCCGGCACCGGCCAGTTCGTCCCGTTCGCCTTCATGGAGAACGAGGAGTATGACCGCGTGATGGACATCAACGTGCGCGGGATGTTCTTCTTCTGCCGCGCCGTCCTGCCGACGATGATGGACAACGACTACGGCAAGATCGTCAACATCACGTCGATCATGTCGGTTGTGGCGGGACAGGGACAGAGCATCTACAACACCAGCAAGGGCGCGGCCAAGATGATGACGCAGGGCATCGCCGTCGACGTCTCGGGCTATCACATCAACGTCAACGCCGTGGGGCCGGGCATGGTGCTGACCGGGCTGACGCAGAATATGCTCGGCGACCCCGACCAGGCCGAGTGGTTCATCGAGCGCATCCCGCAGCGGCGCATCGGCCTTCCGGAAGACATCGCTGCGGCGGTGCTCTTCCTCGCCAGCGACGAAGCCTCCTACATCCACGGCACGACGCTCTTTGTGGATGGCGGGATGATCTGCACGCGGGGGTAGCAGGGGGCTATTCCGAAAATAGGGGTTTTGCAGGGGCTCCGCCCCTGCACCCCGCCGGGGGAACGGGAAACGGGTAAACCTGCGGTTTACCTTCCGGTTTCCTTCCGGTTCCC
>JAFGOJ010000178.1 GCA_016926575.1 Anaerolineae bacterium
TACCCGCCTGGCGCGTCGAAGGGAGAACTGGGGGTTTTGCGGGCGGCTTCGCCGCCCGCAAAACCCCCACTCCCCCTTTTCGCGGCGAGAAAGGCAACTGCGAAGCGTAAGCTGAGCAGTTACGCCGCGCCTTGACTTTTGCGCATTTTGGCGGTATCCTTGACGTAAGTCCGTCCGAGTTTGTTTAGAGGAGAAGGATAATGCAGGACGATCCGTATGTCGACGTCCCAGATTGGCTGAAACAGTTACAGGAACCGCCCTCTACGGAAGAACTGTTGGGCGACGATCGTCCGGCTGCCAGGGAACCCATTGCCGAAGAGCCGGTCGATATCTCGCAGTTCATAGTAGAAGAAGAGGTCGAAGAAGAAACCGAACTGCGGGCGGTGGGCGGTGAGTCGCTCTTGGATGGCCTGCGCGAACAGGCCAGCGACGAACTGGCGGAGATGGACCGGCTGGACCGGCAGCCGCCTAAGGGATTGGCGGGTATCGTGGTCGGGTTATCGCCGATGCAGCGCGTGATCCTCTCGCTGTTGCTCTTCCTGGACGTGACGCTGTTGGGTTGTATGTGCCTGGTGATGACAGGGCGCGTGGTGCCTTTCCCGTAGACCATCGGATGTGTGGGGTGAAGCGGGTGATGATTGTGGCTCGCTCTTTTCAAGCATGAGACCTCGGAGGTCTCCCAGACCTCCGAGGTCTTTTTGTTTCGAACGCCCGTGCGGGCAGAACTTTGACGCCGAAGGCAAACTGAGGTACACTTACCCCGCTACGAACTGGAGAGGACTATATGGCTTACACAGACAACTATGCCCGGCCGATCAACTACCTGCGCGTCTCGGTGACCGACTTGTGCAATCTGCGCTGCGTCTACTGTATGCCCGAGGGGGGCGTGCCCAAACTGGCCCACGACGACGTGCTGCGCTTCGAAGAGATCGTGCGCATCGTGCGGCTGGCGGTGGAGATGGGCATCGTCCACGTTCGCCTGACCGGTGGAGAGCCGCTGGCGCGGAAAGGCATCGCCGAGCTGGTGGCGGACCTGGCCCACATCCCCGGACTGGATGACCTGTCGATGACGACCAACGGCACGCTGCTGCGCGAGCACGCCGGGCCGTTGGCGCGGGCCGGGCTGGGGCGCGTCAACGTCAGTCTGGACACGCTGCGGCCGGAGCGCTTCCGGCACATCACCCGCCGGGGCGAACTGGCGGACGTGTTGACCGGTCGAGAGGCCGCGCTGGACGCGGGGCTGCGTCCGGTGAAGGTCAACGTCGTTGTCGTGCGCGGCATGAACGACGACGAGGTGGTCGATCTGGCCCGGCTGACGTTGGAACCGGACTGGCACATTCGCTTCATCGAAGTGATGCCCCTGGGCAAGCAGACGTACTGGTCGGGCAACGGGGTGGTTTCCTCGGGCGAGGCACGGGCGCGCGTTGAGGCGGCGCTGGGGCCGTTGACCGCGGTACACGGTGCGGGCGAGGGCGTCGGGCCGGCCCGCTACTACCAGCTCCCCGGCGCGGCGGGCACGCTGGGCTTCATCAGCCCCATCACCGAGCACTTCTGCTACGCCTGCAACCGCCTGCGCCTCACCGCAGACGGGCGCTTGCTGCCGTGCTTGCTCTCCAACATCGCCATCGACCTGCGCACGCCCCTGCGCGCCGGCGCCAGCGACGCGGACCTGGGCGCGCTGCTGCTCAAAGCCATCGCGTCCAAGCCGCAGCGCCACCACCTGGCGGAGAACGCGCTCTCTCAGAGCATCCCCATGTCACAGATTGGAGGATAGCGTGAGCCTGACCCACCTGGACGAACACGGCGCTGCGCGCATGGTCGACGTGACCGAGAAGGCCCCCTCCAATAGGGAGGCCGTGGCCGCCGGCGAGGTGTGGATGGCCGCAGAGACGCTGGCGCTGATTCAGAGTGGCGGGGTGGCCAAAGGGGACGTGCTGGCGGTGGCCCGTGTGGCGGGCATCATGGCCGCGAAACGCACCTCGGACCTGATCCCGATGTGCCATCCGCTGGCCATCACCTCGGTGACGGTGGATTTTTCGTTCGACGAAGCCCGCTCGGTGGTCAAGATCGCGGCGCGCGTGCGCTGCACCGGCACCACGGGCGTGGAGATGGAGGCGCTGACCGCCGTGAGCGTGGCTGCGCTGACGATGTACGATATGTGCAAGGCCGTCGACAGGGCCATGCGTGTGCAAAACGTCCGCTTGATCCGCAAGAGTGGCGGGAAGAGCGGCGAGATCGTGTTGGAGGAATGGGAATGAAGGGCGAAGTGATCGCAGTGTGCATCAGTGAAGGAACGGGGACGGCGAAGGAGAACGTGGGGCACGGCGTGCTGCGCGTCGATTGGGGGTTGGAAGGGGATGCTCACGCCGGCGATTGGCACCGGCAGGTCTCGTTGTTGGGGATCGAATCGATTCAGAAGATGCAAGCCAAGGGACTGAACGTGGTCGAGGGCAGCTTCGCCGAGAACATCACCACGCGCGGCCTGGTGCTCTACGAGCTGCCGGTGGGCACGCGCATGCGGCTGGGCACGGCGCTGGTGGAAGTGACGCAGATCGGCAAGAAATGCCACACCGGCTGCGCCGTCTTCCAGCAGGTGGGGGACTGCGTGATGCCTCGTGAGGGCATCTTCATCAAGGTGCTGGAGCCGGGCGAGGTCAACACCGGGGACGTGATCGAGGTGTTGGGGGCGTAAGGGCGCGTAAGGGCGCGATTAATCGCGCCCTTACGATGACGCGCCCCCTTATCGCTGCGTCGCCAGGTACGCCTCCGCAGCCTCGGCCCGGCTGTAGGCGTGGTCGACCAGCTCCTCGATCGCCGTGTAGAACGCCTCGTCTGACCTAAAGTAGGAGTACCCCTCGTTTTCCGCGAGCGCGTACGGCTCGATCAGCTCGGCCAACTCGCGGTAGGTAGCTTCCATCCGCGCCGGCTCGAACGGGCCGTCGCTCACCGCCTCGACGTAGGCCACGTACTGCGCGTGGTAGACCGGATCGTCCATCAGGTAGCGTATCAGCGGCCATTGTGCGTCCACATCGTCCAGGCTCAGCGACAGCACCCCGGCACTTCTCTGCCGCGAACTCAGCGCCTCGTTGTTATCCCACGGAATCCAGGTCAGCAGGTCGGTGGTGGGGTCGTGGTAGAGGTAGTAGTTGTGGGACATATTGCCGTAGGTGTCCCAGTTCTGTATCACCGCATTGACCGCCAGCCAGTTGAGGAATCCGTCGACGTCGAAGACCGCCTCCAGCCCGCTGCGCCAGGCGGCGGGATCGGTGGTGCGCGTGCTGGCGTGGAGCGCGTCGAAGAGGGCTTGGACATCGCTCCAGTCGCCTTCGTCCGCGTTGGTTTGCTTGTCGAACGAGGCCGGGTTGAACAGGCCGGCGGCAAAGGTCGCGCCGCTGCCCGAGGGTTTGTAGACGTTGCCGTCGTCGTCCTCGAACTGCGTTTCGATGAGCGTATCTTCGACGATTTCGACCATCGTGTACAGGCCGAAGTAGACCGGCCCCTCGCCGTAGTCGACGTACACCTCGTAGAATGCGGTCTGCGCGGCGGGCACGCCGGCGGCGCGGAAGACGTCGGCGGCGACCTTTTCGCGCAGGAAGGAGGCGTCGTTGAAGCCGCTGGACAGGGAAAGCTGCTTGAAGCCGTAGAAGCGCTGGTCTTCGGTCTCGGGGAACTGATCCTCGAACTGGTCGAAGTCCAGCCGCATCGGCAGCTTCATGATGCCATTGCCCCAGGCCGAGCGCAGCGACGAATTACCCTTGAAGCGCAGGCCGACGTGGGTCCAGGTATTCCCCTCGAACGAGATCGTCACCGGGATGTAGTCGGGGTTGACGTCGCTGTCCCCTCCCACTCCCCCGCCGGGCAATCCGCCACCGGGCCTCCCTTCGGGCGGCTGGCCGGGTGCGCCACCCTCCGGCGGCACGAAGCCTTCGGGCGGCTGGCCGGGTGCGCCGCCCTCCGGCGGCACGAAGCCCTCGGGTGGCTGGCCGGGCGCGCCGCCCTCGCGCGGCTGGCCGGGCATCCGCTCCGACTGCGTTCCGGCTGCGCCGTACAGCTCGGTCATATTGTCGAGCAGCGACTGCCAATCGGCCGGGTCGACGACGATGTCGATGCGGTTGACCTCATCCTGGGGGAAGACCACATCGTAATTGGCCGCGGCGTCCTGCCCGTGGGTCGCTTCGCTCCATCCGGCGGGGCGCTCGACGTCTTCCTCAGGATCGCGGGTGGCTGTGTCGTCCCCTGGTCCCTCAACCGGGGAGTCGACCTGGGCGGGGGCGTCGCTTTCAATCGTGCCCGCGTCCACCACCGGGCTGCTGCACGACGCCAGTAAGACCATCGCCACGAGTAAAAAGAACAGTAAATTTTGTTTCATCGTCGTTTCCTTTCCAATGATAGGACGTAACTGCTCGGCTGTGTCTCTGGCTCCCCGTAATAGACCGTGATCTCTGCCACGTCGTGCAGGAAGTCGAGTTTGCCGATCTCGACGCGCGTGATGGGCAGGCCCGTGCGCTGGCGCAGGTCGGTCAGCAGCAGGTGATGGTTCTCCGGCTTGACCAACTCGATGCGCTCGTAGGTGATCGTCTTCTGCTGCACGTAGTCGAAGCCCCACCCCTTCTCCACCACGGCCATTACCAGTACCAGCGCCGTGTTGGCGATGGCCAGCCCGGCGACGTTGGCCTGCGCCACCAGCACCGCGTTCACCACCGGCAGCGCCATCATCACGAAGAGGTAGGTCATCTCACGGATGGGGATCGGGTCGGTGCGGTAGCGCAGAATCGAGAAGATGGCGAACAGGCTGAAGCCGAATCCGACGCTCAGGTCGACCCCACTCAGCAAGCTCGAAATCAAGAAGATGAGCGTGTTGAAGGCGAAGAACGTGAGCACGTAGTTCTTGTCTCGCCGCACGGGGTAGTAGATGCCACGGATGATGAGCAGTGTCACCGCACCGTTGAGGAGAAAACTGAACCCGAAGGCCGTCAGGTCGCTCGTCACTGCACTTTTCCTTTCGTCACCTGGTCGACGTGCAACAGCTGCGGCTTGAACCGGTTGTGCTTGGCCTGCCGGTGGAGCATGGCCACGCCGATGCAGTATTTACTGAAGTGCATCGGCCGCACGCCCAGCGCCCGCATCTGCGCGATGAAGGCGGAGTCGAGCGAGAAATGTTCTTGCTTGACTTCCGCGATGGCCACGCCGGGCAGTTCGACCCGCTCGCGGCCCCACCAGAAGCTCACGTCGACGTCCAGCGTCAGCCGCTCGACGCGGTGCTTGCTCACCAGCGTGATGCGCCGGAACGCGTTCCACAGCACCTGCTCCAACTGCTCCCCTGCGTAGGGGTAGTGCGTACAGAGGAACGTGTCGACGTAGGGGGCTAGCCCCGTCGCCAGCATCGGTGTCTGCAAGCGGCTCTTGACCGTGACGTTCTGGTTCGTCTTCCGCTTGACCTCCAGAAACGCCAGGTGCGAATCGACGTAGGCCCGCGCGCGCACCTTGTACCGACTGCGCCAGCCGTCGTGATGCTGCCGGTACAGCGCCAGGTCCGGCGTGTCGAAGTAGAGCGTCTGATAGCGGTGCTGCCGCCGGCCCTTGATTTCCAACACGCGGTAATCCTGCGCCAGGTGTGCGAGGGCCTGGTAGAGCTGCGCCTGGCTCATCACGTACTTCGTATCGACGCGGCGCAGCAGCGCCACATCCTTCATCGCGTCCAGGCTGATGGGTGCGAAATCCTGAAGCGCACGGTACACGTCGGCTTTGGGGGATGGGGTCGCCGTGCGGCGGTTCGTCACGCCCGTCCAGGGCCACGTCGTCCAGGTCTGTAGCTGTGAGTGCATACCGTTTCACCTCCTGCTGATGGGCTGTATCATACCAGGCAGTTATTCAGAACAGGTTAAGGAGGTGAACACGTTTTGTTCAGGCTGGATTCGATCAGTGGGCAGAAAATGGCGCCGTGACCCTTCCGCAGGTTTAGAACCTGCGGAAGGGTCACGGAACAAGAGGCCGGTCGGTAGGGGTCGGTCTCAGACCGACCCCTACCAATGATTGCCAGACGTGGGTAAAGCGACCTCGAACGTGGTGCCCCGACCGGGGGTGCTGTCGACGGAGATCGTGCCGCCGTGTGCTTCGACCAGCGACTTGGCGATCGCCAGCCCCAGCCCCGACTCGCCCTCGTCCGTCTGGCGGGCGGCGTCGCCGCGGTAGAACCGGTCGAAGATGTGGGGCAGGTCCTCCGGCGCGATCCCCACGCCGTCGTCGCACACGCGCAGGCCCACGCTGCCCGCGTGTGCCCGCGCGCCCAACGTGATCCGCCCGCCGGCGGGCGTGTAGCGCAGCGCGTTGCCCACCAGGTTGCCCAGCACACGCGCCATGCGCTCCGGATCGACGAACACGTCCGGCAGACCCTCTTCCACCTCGGCCGTCAGCGTGACGCCTGCGGCGTCTGCCTGCGGGCGGTAGGCCGCCAGCGCCTGCGTCAACAACTCCCCCGGCGGCGTCGACAGGCGGTTCAGCGTCAATTCACCGGCGTCGGCCAGCGAAAGCGTGCGCAGGTCGTCGATCAGGCGGCTGAGGTGCGCAGCTTCCAGGTACATCGTCTCGAAGGTCTCCGTCGTCGGCGGCAGGTCTCCGTCGCGCAGCGCCTCGGTGTAGCCCCTGATCACAGTGAGCGGCGTGCGCAGATCGTGGGCGATGTCGGCCGTCATCTGGCGGCGCGCCTGGTTCGAGCGCGCCAGGTCGGCGCTCATGCGGTTGAACGAGGCCGCCAGTTCGCCCAGCTCGTCCTCCGTGCGCACCGGCACCTGCTGTTCGAGCGCGCCCTGGGCCAGCGCCTGCGTCGCCGCGGTCAGCTCGCGCAGCGGGCGCGTGAGTGTGCGCGCCCACAGACCGCCCAGCAGCACCGCCAGGAGCATCGAACCGGCGGCCGCCAGGATCAGGGCGCGGGTCGTGCGCCGCAGGTAGAGGATCTCAGCGGGATTGCGGACAGGCGAGGGCGTGTTATCGATCACGGTGCCGATCACCACGCCATCGACCACGATGGGGATGCCCCGTGCGATCTGATCGGGATGCACGAACTGCCCGACGAAGTAGCGGCGGTCGGGAATTACCACGTGCCCGTTTGGGTTGACGAGCACCAGGTCGATCTGAGCGGACGGGTCGGGAGCGCCTGGCACCTGGCGCAGCGCCAGGTTGATCCCGATCCAGGATCCGTGGGTGGTGTAGTAGTCGGTGACCTCGGCGATGAATTGGTTCTGGGCCTGTTCCTGGAGCAGGCGGTCGAAGGCGGAGACGGTGGCGTAGCGCGTGAACATCGCCACCAGCAGCACGCTGATCAAGCTGACCGACAACACCACCGCCGTCAGTTTGAGCGTCAGAGAGCGGCTCATTGGCTCTACTCCACAGAGAAGCGGTATCCCACGCCGAAAACCGTCTCGATGTAGCGCGGATGGGCCGGGTCCGGCTCGATTTTGGTGCGCAGGTTGCGGATGTGGACGTTGACCGAGCGTTCCAGGCTCTCCAGGGCGATCCCCTGCACCGCCTCCAGCAGCATAGCGCGGGTGAAGACCCGCCCCGGCGCGCTCATCAACTCGGTCAGCAGGTCGAACTCGGTGGGCGTCAGGCTGACTGCACGCCCGCCGACGGTCACGCTGCGTTGGTCACGGTCCAGCACGATGTCGGCAGCGCGCAGGACGTCCGGCTCGGGCGGGTCCTTCTCTGCCCGCCGCAGCACCGCACGGATGCGGGCCAGCATCTCGCGCATGCCGAATGGCTTGGTAATGTAGTCATCAGCGCCCAGTTCCAGGCCCAGCACCTTGTCCGTCTCGTCGAGTTTGGCGGTGAGCAGGATGATGGGCGTGTCTCGCTCTTTGCCGAAGATGCGGATGAACTCGTAGCCATCCATCTTCGGCATCATGATGTCGAGCAGGATCAGGTCGGGCTTCTCCTCCCGCGCCACGAACAGTGCCTCCTGCCCGTCCGCCGCGGTCACCACACGGAAGCCTTGTTCGCTCAGGTATGCGCGCACCATGTTGCGCAGGCTGGCCTTGTCGTCGACGACCAGGATCGTTTTCGGCATCTTCGCCCCCTCAGGTTCCCAAAAAACTTAGCCACGAATCGACACGAATTAAAGGCGATTCGGTATCTTCTCCCCGCTTTATTGAGGAGTTACGCGATTCGTGTCAATTTTGTGTAGAAGTTTATCAGAAGCCGATTAAGATTTGATTAAGAAGCGGTAAAATCAGAGTTCAGGCGCGTTGAGATGTCTAAAACAGGTGGAACACCGCGATGATCGGCGCGAAGAGCGACGAGACCAGCGACATCACCGTGATCAGCGTGTTGAGCGATGGCCCGGCCGTGTCTTTGAACGGGTCGCCCACCGTGTCGCCTACCACGCTGGCCTTGTGCGCCTCTGATCCCGGTCCGCCGTGCATACCCGACTCGATGAACTTCTTGGCGTTGTCCCACAACCCCCCGGCGTTCGACATAAGCAGGGCGAAGACGACGCCGGTGAAGATGCTTCCGCCCAGGAATCCGCCCAGCGCCTCTGGCCCCAGTACGATGCCCACCACCAGCGGGAGGACGATGGCCATCAGCGCCGGGACTGCCAGCGAGGTCAGTGCGCCCTGGGCGGCCAGGCTGACGCAGGTGGCGTAGTCGGGCAGCTCCGTGCCCGCCAGGATGCCGGGCCGCTCGTCGAACTGGCGACGCACTTCCGCGATCATGTCGAAGGCGTTGTGCGTCACCGCCAACATCGTGATGGCGCTGAACAGCGGCGGCGTGGCCGTCCCCAACAGCACCCCGGCGATGACGATCGGGTTGCGCAGGCTGATCACCAGCTCCACGCCGCGCGCGCCCACCACCTCGGCGTAGGCGGCGAAGAGCGCCAGCACCGTCAGCGCGGCGGCGCTGATGGCGAACCCCTTGGTGATCGCTTTGGCCGTGTTGCCGGCTGCGTCGAGCACGTCGGTCGTGTCGACCACCGTCTGGGACATCCCCGCCATCTCCGCGATGCCGCGCGCGTTGTCGACGATGGGGCCGTAGGCGTCGGAGGAGACGATCATGCCGCTCACCGCCAGCATACCCACCGCGCTGATGCTCACGCCGTAGACGCCGTTGATGCCCGCGAGCTCGGCCAGGTAGTAGGAGAGCAGCGTCGCTGCGGCGATGCCGACGATCGACGGCACGACGCTTACCAGCCCGTAGCTGAAGCCGGTGATGATGTTGATCGCTGCGCCGGACCCCGAGACGCGGGCTGTCTCTATCACCGGCCTGAAGTCCGACGAGGTGTAGTAGTCGGAGGTGAAGCCGATGACCACCCCGGTGGTCAGCCCTGCCAGCGTGGCCCAGAGGACGCCCAGGTTGTAGTCGCCCAGCAGCACGAGGCCGGTCGCCAGCGCGGCAAAGATGACGCAGGTGATGATCGTGCCCTGGTTGAGCGCGCGGCCGGGGTCGCCGCCTTCTTTCACCCGCACGAAGCGCACGCCGATCAGCGAGGCGAGGATGCCCAACGTGCACAGGATGATGGGCAACAGGATGTACTTGCCTTGCAGCTCGCCGCTGAAGAGGGAGACGCCCAACAGCATAGCTGCCACGCTGCTGGCGACGTAGCTGTCGAAGATGTCGGCCCCCATGCCGGCCACGTCGCCGACGTTGTCGCCCACGTTGTCGGCCACCACGGCCGGGTTGCGCGGGTCATCCTCGGGGATACCGATCTCGACCTTGCCCACCAGGTCGGCGGCGATGTCGGCGGTCTTGGTATAGATGCCGCCGCCGGCCTTCGCCAGCAGCGCCAGCGCCGACGCGCCGAAGCTGAAGCCCAACACGATCTCCGGGTCGCCGGTGAGCAGGTAGATCGTGCTCATGCCGATTACGGCCAGTCCTACCATTGCCAGCCCCATCACCGATCCGGCGTAGAAGGCCACCTTGAAGGCGCGGCTGATGCTGTGGTTGGCGGCGTGCGCTGCGCGCACGTTGGCCGACACGGCGACGGTCATCCCCATATAGCCTGCTAGCGCCGAGCAGAGCGAGCCGGCGATGAAGGCCAGCGCCATCGTAAGGCCACGGCCCGGATCGACCGACACCGTCCCCAGTCCCAAATGCTCGATGTCGAAGCTGAACACAATCGCGATCACCACGCCCAGTATGATAGCAAGGAGCCCCAACGCTGAATAGAGACGTTTCAGGTAACTCTGCGCGCCGTCGCGGATCCAGGAAGCCACTTCTTGAGCCCGCTCGGAACCCGCGTCTTGCCGGTTGACCCACACGTACAGCCACACCGCGACGCCGACGGAAACGAGACCGGCCAAAATCGCCACGAAAACCCACGGCTCGGTTGTCAACATAGGGATCTCTCCGATAGCTCACATACTGGCCGAGCGCCACCAGCGGTAGTGCTCGGTGCGCAGGTCGTCGCGGCTGGGCAACGGGAAAGAGACGAGTTTCTGGCCGTTGCCGATGAACAGGCCGCTCTTGATCGTGCGGTAGGAAAACGTTGCCGATTCGGTGCGGTTGACCATTTTCGTGTGGACGCGCTTGGTGCGCAGGTCGATCAGGCACTGGCGCAGGTGGCCGATGTTGGCGTAGGGCAGATCGCCCACAGCGGCGCTTTCAGGGGCCGTCGCCAGGTCGTCCAACCGCAGCTCGACGAAGCAGATCGCCGGCAGCGAGAGCAGGCTGGTGGGGTTCTTGACGATCAGCTCGTAGAACGCCTGCGGCCCCAACGTGCTGGCGACCAGAGGATGGACGGGTGAGATTTCCTGGTACAGGTGCAGCCCGTCCGATTCTGCGGGGAGCGCGTCGCTGGGAGACAGCCCCAGCGAGCGGCCGTCCTTGGTCACCAGGTAGAGCGTCTGAATAGCGTCCAAGTCGATGTGCTCGAGGGCGCGGTAGACGGAGATGTAGATGGAGCGCTTGGGTGAGCCGTCTTCGTGGGGCACGCAGCGCCGGAAGCCCTCGTCGATGCGAAAGTACGCGTCCCTGAAATCGGGGTCCAGCTCGCAGAAGACCGCCTGCCCGCGCGACTTTTTAGAGCTGCCCACCGCGTAGTAGAAGCCGAATTCCTCCGGCGCCAGCATAGAGGCAATCAGCGCCTCGGGGATCATGGATAAATAGAGGTGAATGTCCATCGATACTCCTCCTATAATAACCCATCTAAACGACGCCGCGCTGTTTCTTGATCATTATAGCACATAACGGGGATTTGGAAGCACCTGCCGGGGCGTCGGGCGTGATTCATTTGGAGGGCAGATTTTACCTCGGAGGTCATTCTGAGCGAAAATGTAGGTCACGCTTTCAGCGTGACGCTTGCTCCCGCCGGGTCCGTGACCCGGCGGGAGCAAGAGGGGCCGCCTGAGGCGTTAACCCAGGCCCATTTGCGGAAGGGGTCCGGGGGAA
>JAFGOJ010000179.1 GCA_016926575.1 Anaerolineae bacterium
GGTGTTCTTCATGCGGCTGTGCTATTCCCGGCGTCTTTTCGTGATGGCCTTTCCGGCGCAGAAGCAAGAAGCCTTCTTCGAGGGTCATGTGAGGGCCTTTCATCATTTCCAGGGCGCGCCACGGCGGATCAGCTACGATAACCTGAAAGCCGCCGTGCAGCGCATCCTGGAAGGGCGTACCCGGCAGGAGCAGCAGAAGTTCATCGTCTTCCGCAGCTACTACCTGTTCGAGAGCCACTTCTGCACGCCGGGTCAGGGTCACGAGAAAGGGCGCGTCGAGGACGGCGTGGGGTTCGGTCGGCGGAACTTTATGGTGCCCATTCCCGATGTCGCGTCCTTCGACGAACTCAACGCTCACCTACTAGCTGCTTGCCTGGAAGACGACGAGCGATGCATCGACCGCCAGCCGACGACCATCGGCGAGGCCTGGGAGATGGAAAAGCCCTATCTGCTGCCGCTGCCGGAGAAGGATTTCGAGTGCTGCGTGGTCGATGCGGTCACGCTTAATGGCTTCGGCCAGGTGGAGTTCGAGACCAACCGCTATTCGGTACCTGCCAAAGACGCCTACCGCAACCTGGTGATCAAAGCCTACCCGTTCCGTGTCGACGTGCTCCACCTGAACGATGTCATCGCCAGCCACCCGCGTTGCTACGGCAAGAAGCAGGATATCCTCGATCCCTTGCACTATCTGCCGCTGTTGGAGCAGCGTCCAGGCGCTTTCGACCACGCCAAGCCCATTCGCCGCTGGCGGGAGAGTTGGCCACCGGTCTACGAACGGCTGCTGGCCCGGCTGCGCGAACAATGGCCCGATGGAAAAGGCGTGCAGGAGTTCATCCGTATCCTGAGACTGCACGAGGATCATCCGGCCGAGCTGATCGTGCAAGCCGTCGAGCAGGCCCTGGCCTACGGCTGTGCGCATCTCGATGGGGTGAAGTTATGCTTGCGCCAGTTGGTGGAGCCGGAACCCTTGATGTCTGCTATTGACCTGAGCGCCTGGCCGGAGCTGGTCGAGGTGGGCAACCAGGCGCTGGACCTGCGGCGCTACGACGAGTTGCTGGAAAGGGTGTGAGCTATGGAACCTGTCCTGAGCCTGACGAAGGAGACGAACCTGCTCTTGGAGACCTATCTCAAAGCTCTGCGCCTTCCGGCCTTCTTGAAGAACTACCGCAAGTTCGCCGAGGATGCCGCTCAGACCGACCTGACCTATGACCGTTTCCTGCTGGCCCTGGCCGAGCAAGAGATGGCGCAACGGGAGCGCAACCGCACCGTCCGGCGCATCAAGGCAGCCCGTTTTCCGGTATTGAAGGAGCTGGCGGATTTCGACTTCTCCTGCATCTCTGGCCCTGACAAGCAGCAAGTGCTCGAGTTGGCCCAGGGCAGCTATATCCGGAAAGCGGAGCCGATCCTGATGGTGGGAAATCCAGGCCTGGGGAAAACGCACGTCGCGACCGGGCTTGCGCTGGCGGCCTGTCGGCAGGGATACAAGGTGCGCTTCTACAACGCCGCTGGCCTGGTCAACGATATGGTTGCGGCCCAGGACGAGCACCGGCTGCCCAAGTTCCTGAACACAGCCCTTCGCCATCAGCTGATCGTCCTGGACGAACTGGGGTTCATCCCTCTCTCAGCCAGCGACGCGCACCTGGTGTTCCAGTTCTGCTCCACCCTTTACGAACGCGTGGCATTGATGGTGACGACCAACCTGCGTTTCGCCGATTGGGTTCAGGTCTTTGGAGACGAACGGTTGACGGCAGCCTTGCTCGACCGACTGACGCACAAGGCACACATCCTGGAGTTCATCGGCGAGTCGTATCGCTTTCGCCAGCGAGCGCAGCAAGATGCCCAACAGGAAGATAGCGCGTGACCCGGCGGCGGGCAGCGCGCTTAACCTGGGGCGCGCTGCCCGCCGCCTCCACCTGACGAGGCGAGGGTGGCCTTATTTTCGATCAACAAATGGCCTTGTTTTCGATTGTCAAGGTTCAGGCAAGATGCTCAAAGTGGCCTTGTTTTCGGCCAACAAATGGCCTTGTTTTCGATTGACAAAAACATGCCAAAGAATCGAGCGCCCAAGTCTTCGCCGCGGGAGGTCAGTTTCGTGATCCATCTGAGAAGCGCGTTGATTCTCAGTTTCCTTTCTTGTCCTGCCAATACCTCACCGGCCATGTGCTCTGTTTTGGCGGTGGCAACGTAGCAGAGCTGCTTGGAAAACTCGTCGCTATACTTCATGGTCCAGTTGGTGGGCATGCAGATGATGCGGTCGTAGAAGACGTCATATCCCTTGCACTCGAGCTGCTTGATCGCCGTCTTGGAACCGGCGTTGTTCACCGAGATGAAATCGCCGGCGGTCTTGAAGATGAAGGTGCGCTTTTTCTCGGCTCGGGGCAGGATATCCACAAAGTCGTAGACGATGCGCGGCGCATCGAAGCAGTGGATGGGATGGCCGATGCCGACGAGATCGTATGCCTCGGGCTCGAACCGGGCTCTCCCCTGCAGGACGTGCTCGATCCGCACGATTTCGACTTGGGCGCCGTGCTGCTCGAACGCTTTCGCGAGCAGTTCCGCGACGACCTGCGTGTTCCCGGTGCCGGAGAAGTAGAACAGACCGATTGACTCTGTCATTGCGTCTTGGGCTCCTATTGTGGGCTATCTTTGATAATACCGTGCAGGATGAGATCGATCAGGGCATTCGCCGTTCTCTCTGGTGGCATGTCCTCGTCGTTTACCTGGAAGTAGGCGTTCAGGTAGGGCAGCAGTTGGCCGTCGCCGGCCGCGACCATCGCCGCATAGATCACGCGCGCTGCAGCCTCCAGGTCCACGTCATCCCGAATCTCGCCTCGCGCGGCGGCCTGCGCCAAGATGTCGTGGAGCGTCTCGCGCATGATCGTCGCGATGGGGCGGACGAGCCGGTCGGATAGGTCGGAGTCGCGATGGTAGGCCGCCCGGGCGAAGAACCGGACCATTTGGGTTTGCGCTTTGCCCCATTCCACGCCGCCGGTCAGGTAAAGGGTGAGCGCCTCGCGCAACGGCGGTTCGAGAAAGTAGGGGCGAAAGCTGTTGAACTCGTCGCTCACAAAGCGCACGCTCATCTCCACCACAAAGTCCAGCATGCCATCTCGGTTGGGAAAGTAAGTGTAGAGCGCGCCCACCGACACCCCGGCCCGTTTGGCGACGTGCTTGATGTTGATCGCGGCGGGGCCTTTCTCAATCGCTTCATCCACGATGGCCGAGATGATCGCCTGTTGCCGCTCGAGATCGAGCCGCCGGAAGGTGCGGGTCACCAGCCCCTCTTGCTCCAATTGCAGGATATATGTCTGTATTTTCGTCCAGTCGTGCAACGTTTGCTGAACCATAGGTTCATATTATATGTAACTTCTGTTCATTGTCAAGTGGCTGGTTGTGTGATTTGCCTCGCCTGTCCAGGTGTGCTACAATCCTGTTGCGATTTCTAGATAGGAGGAAGACGATGACCTGGAAACCGTTGCTCAATGCCGACCCGCTTCCCTGGCTGCTGGAGCCAGACGAGGCCAACCCCGGCGTGCGCTATTTTGCCCTGCGCGACCTGCTCGACCGGCCAGCCGACGCCCCCGAAGTAATCGCTGCTCAGAATGCAGTGATGAGCACCGGTCCTGTGCCTGTCATTCTGGATGCTCAATACCCGGATGGCTACTGGGTCAAGCCCGGCTCGATCTACTCCCCCAAGTACCGGGCAACTATCTGGCAGGTGGCCTTCTTGGCACAACTCGGAGCAGATGGCCGAGATGAGCGCATCCGGCGGGCGGTCGAGTACGTTTTCGAGCACGGTCAAGCGGAGAGCGGCGCCTTTGCTATGAGCGGCACGCCGAGCTCGACCGTCCACTGCCTGTGGGGCAACCTGGTGCGGGCGCTGCTCGACCTGGATTTTTGGGGTGACGAGCGATTGGCTTATGCGATCGAGCAGTTGGCCCGCTCCATCACCGGCGATGGCTACGAGTGGTATCGCAAGGGAGGCGTCCAGGCTCCCGGCTTTCACTGCTCGGCTAACTACGACCTGCCATGCGGGTGGGGCGCGGTGCGGGCGCTGTGGGCGCTCAACGGCGTGCCTGCCGAGGGCCGCACGCCGGCGGTCGAGGCTGCTATTGAGGCTGCCGTCGATTTCCTGCTCAGCTACGACGTCGCCCGCGCCGATTATCCGTACAAAGAGCGCATCAACTCCAGTTGGTTCAAGTTGGGTTACCCGCTGGGGTACGTTACCGACGTGCTGCTCAACCTGGAGGCGCTGGCGGAGGCAGGTTGCGGTGACGATCCGCGATTGGATGAGGCAGTCGAATTGGTGCTCTCCAAGCAGGACGCGCAGGGCCGCTGGCCGATGGAGTATTCCTACAACGGCAAGATGTGGGCCGACGTTGAGGAGAAAGGCAGGCCCAGCAAGTGGGTCACGCTGCGGGTGGTGCGCATGTTGAGGCGAATGAGCAAATGAGCAGAGGGAGGGCTTGATGGAAGGGATGATGTTGATTCCTGCTGGTGAGTTTCTCATGGGTTCGGGTAGGGGAGAAGATGGCCCTGTTCACAAGGTTTATGTCGATTCCTTCTACGTGGACAGATGCGAGGTCACCAACGCGCAGTACCTGGCGTTCTGTGAGGCGACGGGCCACCGGCTGCCGATGTTCTGGGGGATGGCCGGTTTTCGGTGCGGCCCGGACTATCCAGATCATCCAGTGGTCACTGTGA
>JAFGOJ010000180.1 GCA_016926575.1 Anaerolineae bacterium
CCCGAAGGGCCGCGAAGCAATCTCCTCATCGCGTTTTGGGGATTGCTTCGGGCGCTAACGCGCCCTCGCAATGACCCGTCGACGGGAAGGCTGAGCAGTTACGCTGATAAGTTATATCATTCGTGGCACCCGCGCCAGGATTTCCGACACGACCTCATAGTTGATCGTTCCCAGCCACTCGGCGACCTCTTCGGCGCTGATACGATCCTGACCCTGCGCGCCGATCAATACTACCTCGTCGCCCACCCGCACGTTGGGGATGTGGCTCACGTCGATCATCGTCTGGTCCATACACACCCGCCCCACGATCGGTGCGCGCTGGCCGCGTACCAATACCGCTTGCCAGCGTGTCGGGGCGCGGCGGAAGCCGTCGGCATACCCCACCGGGACGACGGCGATTGTCTCTGTGCTTGTCGTCTGGTACGTGTTGCCGTAACTGACGTAGCTTCCCGGCGGCAGCGTCTTGACCTGAGCCACGGTTGTCTTCCACGTCAGTGCGGGTCGAAAGCCCGGCGGCAGGGTTACGTGGGGCGACGGCTGCAGCCCGTACAGCGCCAGCCCCAGCCGCACCATATTGAAACGCGCCTTCGGCAGGCGCAGCAGCCCGGCCGAATTCGCGCAGTGAACGAGTGGAAATGTCACGCCCGCCTGCGCCAGTTCATCCAACACGGCGTGGAACCGCGCGAGTTGCTGGCGTGTGTACTCCAGGGTCTCGTCGTCCGCTACCGAAAAGTGCGTGAACAGGCCCTCTAATTCCAACCCCGGCAGGTCGTGAATCTCCTGCACGAACGGGACCACCTGCTCGGGCAGCAGGCCCAGCCGGCCCATCCCTGTGTCGACCTTGATGTGGACGCGTGCTGTGCGGCGCAGGTCTCTGGCTACGCGGCTGAACGCGCGTGCCAGATCTGCGTCGTACAGCGTCAGCGTGACGTCGTTGAGCAGCGCGTCGCGCGCCAGCCACGCCGGCGTGTATCCCAGCACCAGGATCGGTGCGTCGACGCCGTTCTCGCGCAGCGTGATCGCCTCGTTGACCGAGGCGACGCCGCAGAACGCGGCGCCGTTATTCAATGCTGTGTGCGCCACGGTGACCGCCCCGTGTCCGTAAGCGTCTGCTTTGAGCACGGCCAGGATGCGGACGTCCGGCCCGACGATCTCTTTGACCCGCCGGGTGTTGTAGGCCACCGCTTCCAGATCGACCTCCAACCAGGTGGGGCGGGCGGGGCGGGACGTGCGCACCACGCGGTGGCCGTCGGCGCGCCGCACCAGGCGGGCCGCGTCGACCGGGTCGGCCAGCAGCCCTTCGACCACGTGCTCCATGCGCGTCTCGACGTCCCCACGTACCATGACCACGTCCCCCGGCCCGAGCTGCGGCTCCAGGTAGCGCACCACGTCCTTCGAGGTGTAGGTGACGAAGACCTGCTCGAGCGCCAGGCCCGACTCACGCGCCGCGTCGGCGATCCACGCGGCACGCTCGCCCTTCGCCACCAGCAGGTCGACGCAGGCCGCCGCCGCCCGCCCGACGTGGCGATGTCCCTCCACCGCGTACCCGCCCAACTGCTTCATATCCCCCAACACGGCGATGCGTCGCCGGGCGGGGTAATCGGCCAGGGCCGAGAGCGCCTCCAGCGCCGACGCGGGGCTGGAACTGGCCGACCCGTCGAGCAGGACCGCCCCCCCCGTGCCTTTGAGCACCTGCAACCGCCCTTCACCGGGGCGCAACTCTTCGAGTGCGTCCAAAATCGCGTCCCAGGGGATGTGGTAGGCCAGCCCGACGGCGATGGCCGCCAGGACGCTGTGCGCCTGGTGTCGTCCCAGCAGGCGGGTGCGGATTTCGGCCTTGGGCGGGTAGCCGGGGGTGCCCAGTCCGCTCACGCCGGGGAAGTGCACCTGAAACTGGAGCCCCTCGGGGTCCGGGCGCAGGTCCGAGGCGACAATGTCGGCATCGCAGTTCAGTCCGTAGGTGACCACACGGGCTGAACTGCGCACGCCCATGGCGCGCACGCGCGGGTCGTCGTAGTTGAGAACGGCCAGCCCGTCCGGCGGCAGCATGTCGATCAGTTTACCCTTTTCTTGGGCCATGGCGTCCATGCTGCCCAGGTGGGCCATGTGGGCGCGGTTGATCGCGGTGACGACGCCTGCGTGCGGGCGGGTCAACTCGGCCAGGTGGGCGATCTCGCCGAAAGCGTTGCACGCCAGTTCCAGCACGGCGATGCTTTGCTCCGGTTCCAGCTTCGCCAGGGCGATGGGCAGGCCGAAGCGGTCGCTCAGGTCGGGTGGGTTGGAGAAGACCCGGTAGCGCGTGCCAAGCACGGCCGTGAGCGCCTGGCAGACGTCGGTTTTGCCGGTGGATCCGGTCACGCCGACCACTTGAAGCGCGCTCCTACGCAGCACGTAACCCGCCCAGTCGGTGAGGGCGATTTGTGTGTCGGGCACCACCACGCAGGGGATGGGTGGGTCGGGTGGGGGGAACTGGCACAGCACGCCGCGCCCGCCCTGCTCGATGGCGTGGGCGATGTAGTCGTGTCCGTCTCCGCCCTCGGTTTTGACCGCGATGAACAGTTCGCCGGGGTGGATGTGACGGGAGTCGTAGGAGAAGGCGGGGAACGTGTCCGGCGTCGCCGGCCCTACCAGATTGCCGCCAGTGGCGGTTATAAGGTCACTTAGGTGGATCATATGCAGATTGCAGTCCGCGTGATATATGAAATGCCGGGCACGCGGTGGGTACCCGGCACGCTGGTGGGCGGTACAGGACTCGAACCTGTGACCTCCTCCTTGTAAGGGAGGCGCTCTAACCAACTGAGCTAACCGCCCGCTTTGTCGGCTGTGTAGTGAGCCGGCCTGGGCATAATCATAGCAGGTTTTTTTAGGAAGTCAACGAGCGGTTGTCATTTCGGCGGTTTCGTTGTATCCTCGCAACTGTTCGGGTTACTTCCTGGGAAGGTCGGAATACTGGAGAATGAAGAAACGATTGGTTTGCTTTACCCTCTGCATCCTGGCAGTGACGGGATGTGTCGCGCCTACGCCGCCGGGCCCCACGTCTACGCCCGCGCCGCCGACGGTGACGCCGCTGCCGACCGCCACCCTCACGCCTGCGCCGCCGCGCGAGGTCGTTGTCGTGTTGCCGGAGTCCCCGGACGGCCTGAATCCGTTCTACGCGCGTTCATGGGCTGCGCGCGCCGTTGCCGACCTGTTCCTGAACGGCCTGTGGCGCTTGGACGGTGCGCTGGTTCCGCACCCTGAACTGGCCGCCCGCGTACCCAGCCGCGCCAACGGTGGCATCTCCGAGGACGGGCGCGTGCTCACGATTGCTCTGCGTACAGACGTGCTCTGGTCCGATGGCGTGCCTGTGACGGCAGAGGACGTGGTCTTCACGTACCAGATGGCCGTCGCGCCGGGCAACGCCGTCGCCAGCCGTTTCCCGTACAATCTGATGGAGTCGGTCGCGGCTTTGGACGCGCACACGGTCGAGGTACGGTTCGTGGAGCCGTTCGCACCGTGGGCCAGTGCGCTCTTTCCGTTCGTGCTGCCGCGCCACGTATTGCAGCCGGTGTTCGAGCACGAGGGAACGCTCGACCGGGCGGTGTGGAACCGCATGCCCGGCGTGGGTAGTGGGCCGTTCGTCTTTGCGGGCGAGGAGGACGGCGCGTTGCTGTTCGAGGCGAATCCTCTCTACTGGCGCGGCCGTGCGGCGGCGGAGCGCGTACGGCTGACGGCAGAACCCGATCCCGCCGCGCGCCTGGCGGCGGTGACGAGTGGCACGGCTGACCTGGCCCCCCTTCTGTGGCCGGAGACGAGCGGGTGGGTCGGCGCGCTGCCGGACGTGCGCTTCTTGCCGGCGGCGTCGGGCGTGGTGGAGACGCTCGCCTTCAACCTGACGCCGGGGGAGGGCCACCCGGCGCTTCAGCAGGCGGTGGTGCGGCGGGCCATCGCGCTGGCTCTGGAGCGCGACCTGGTGTGCGACGTGCTCGCCCCCGGACAGGCGCGGCCTGCCTTCACCTTGTGGAGCGGTACGATGTTCGAAGACTCGCTCCGCTCTGTCGCCGCGCCGGACAACGGCCCGGAGAGCCTGTTGCGCGAAGCCGGTTGGGAGGATGGGGATGGAGACGGTGTGCGCGAGAAGGACGGGCTCCCGCTGGTGCTGCGCTATGCGGTGCCCGCGTCGCCGGTGGACCGCACCGCCGTTCAGGTGGCGGTGGCGGGGATGCTGCGGCAGGTCGGCGTGGGGATCGAGCCGGTGGTGTGGAGGGAGGGCGCGGGATGGGACCTGGCCCAGTGGGCCGAGTCACCGGCGGGGTATCCTGACCCGGATGATCCACGCTGGTTGTGCATCGAGGCACGTCCCGGCGGGATGAACCGCACCGGTGTGTGCGACGAAGCGCTGGACGACGCGCTCTACGCTCAGGTTGGCAGCGTCGATTTGGAGGCGCGCGCCGCTCTGCTCTACCAGTTGGAGACGCTGAATGCGGAACAGGCCTGGTGGGTGCCGCTGTGCAGCGTGCCCGACGTGTGGGCGGCTAGCAGCAGGGTCGAATCCGCCGCGCCTTGGCGCGGCGCACCGTTCTGGGATGCCTGGGGGTGGTGATCGTCTCAGTCGATTGATCTCACGACCGGCAGCACCACCAGGTCCAGCGTGACCGGGGTTTCCAGCATCTGGCTGAGGGCCCTGGACAAGATACTCACAGTCACTTGATTGGGCGGCTGGTAGGATCGCACCGTTGCCACCACTGCCAGAGCGTCGGCTTCTGAAGAGATTTCCAGCCCCACAAGCTGGTTGCCGTCCGGCAGATTGTTCGAAATCAGCGCGTAGATGGCTTGTTCGCGTGTCGTATCTCGCACAGTGGTGCCCAACATCGCGCCCAAAGGGATGGCGATGACGAGCAAGAGCAGGATCGAGGCGATCATCCTCTGCCGAAGCTGTTTACGATGCTCGGGGACGAGTATTCTGGGTCGGATGCCCAACGCGAGGAAGACAACGGCACCTGCCAAACTGATGGCGGCGATGTTGGTGATGAAGAGCAATATCGCACCGCCGGCGACGTTGAAGTTGCCCGTCGAAAGCCCCAGTCCCACCGTGGCGAGAGGCGGCATCAGCGCCGCAGCGATAGAGACGCCCGGTAGGGCTGCGCTGACGTTCTTGCGGGATACCGCGTACGCTCCGGCCATCCCCGAAGCCAGCGCGACGATCATGTCCAGCAGAGTGGGGCGGGCGCGGGCGACCATCTCACCGGTGACAAGTTTGAGCGGTGACAGCAACCCGATGAAGGCCGAGATGACTACGGCCAGCGCGACACCTTTGAGAATCGACTCAGTGGCGAGCCGGATGGCGCGCAGATCGCCCAGGACGAGGCCGAGCGAGAGCGCCATGATCGGGGACATCAGTGGGGCTACCAGCATCGCGCCGATGACGACGGCAGGACTGTCTAGCAGCAATCCCAGGGCGGCGATGATGCACGACAGGACAATCAGCACGAAGTAGTCGATCCCGGGTCGAGCGCCCTGACTGAGGGAATGGTGCACGTCCAGTTGCTCTGTGCCGGACAGCGTGGGCAGCGCGCGCTGAAGGGCACGCAGGATGCGTCGGCTCCAGACGGCTGTGATGGCCTGGTCGCCCTGCACGAGGATGGTGTTGGGGACGCGCGCGGCGACTTGGAGCGGCAGGCTGCCGAAGAGGATCTGATTCACATCGCTTTCGTTGGAGACACCTAGCAGGACGACGTCGTGCGCTGCCGCTTCTTGAACGATACCTTCAAGCACGTTGGCCGCGGCGATGACTTTTTGCGCTGGTGGCATCTCGAGGTCGAGCCCTTCCAGTGCCCGGGCGAGCGTTTCGCGGCTCGCTGCCAGGTCGTCTTCCGTTGCCGGGGCGGTTTTAACGTAGAGGAGGGTGATCTCTCCACCGCTGGCCTCTGCCAGCAGCGACGCCAGACGAATGGCGGTTTGGGCGTTCGGGCCGCCTGCGGTGGGGATCAAGAAGCGCTTCGCCGTGGCGCTTTCGTCACTTTGCAGGAGCATCACGTCGCAGGTGGCATCTCTGAGGACTTCGTCTACGATGGGGCCTAGCGTGATCTCCTCCGCCTTGGTCTGGTCGGCGTGCCACCCCATAAGGATCAAGTCCACATTCTCTTCAGCGGCGGTCTCCAGGATGCCGCGGGGGATGGCGCGGGCCAGACGGGTCATCGTTTGGATGGGCAGGTCCTCTTGGTTGGCCATGGCGATGGCATTTTCCAGTAGGTCCCGGTCAACCTGGGCGCGCTTGCGTCTTGTTTCGAGAGGAAAGGGGTCTGGAACGACGGCGACCTGGAGGATCAGGACTTCTCCATTTTTTGATTGGGCGATGCGACCGGCCGTCTGAATCAATGCCTGCGCGGTCTTGGGGCGTGCGATGGGTACCAAGATGCGAAATCTGGGCGGTTGGTGCTCCTCTACGAGCGGCTTGAAAATGGTCACGCCTGTTTGAGCTTCGACGTAGTGTCTGCGCCCGTAGGCGAGGTAGACCAACCCGCCGCCGACCAGGCACCCCAGTGCTGCCAACACCTTCGTCCAGCCCCAGAGCGGGAAGAGCAGCACGTCGACGGCGAGCACCAGGGCCGGTATCCAGGGGTGGAAGGGCAGGCGGAAAGGTGTGGCCTGTCTACCGGACTGGGGGGCGCGAGGGCTTTCCGGACGCGGTTCACGCGCCCGCACGACGTTGACAAGCATCAAGGTGCAGAGGTAGAGCAGTCCGCTCGTAGGGGCCAGCCACTCGATCGGCAACCACACAACGGGCAGTGTAACGAGGCCCACGATGAGCACCGCAACGAAGGGCTTGGTCTTTTGTGCCCATCCAGGCAGGAAGCCGTCCACACTCATCGAGTGGATCAGCATGATGAGCATTTCCAGGCCCTGAACAAGGGTTAGCACCATAGCGGCGCCGCCTATGAGCAGTACTGCGAGTCGGCCTGTGTCTGCGGCGACGCGTTCACCGACTGTAGCGATGGGGATATCGGCTTGGGCCAGGCCCGGGTATCCTACCACGCCGGCCGACAACACGACGATGGCTATAATGAACGCAGCAGCTAACGCCGGGCTGAGCGCCAGGGTGCGCAAGGCCGGTGCGGTTCGGTGCACTTCCCCGATGTATCGGGAGGTGATTTCGATTCCTATGAAAGCGGCGAAGATCAGAGGCACCGCCGAGATCGAGCCGGGAGACGCGCTCGGAGGGTGAGAGGTGATGTGGGAGATGGCCATGAACCCGAAGACCGCGATAACCAACGCAACAATCGGGAGAATGAGCAACCCAAGCAGTTTCTTACCAAGCAGTTTCTTATGCTGTTGGATGGCATTTACTGCTGCAACCATGAGGATGACGGCCCAGGCAAGAAGGCCGACCGGCACGTTCAAGCTGAGCCGGACGGACATAACCGGCAGTGCTATCAGATAGCGCGCGATGCTTTGTGCCAGAAGGCCGCAAAATCCCACGAGGGATAGCGTCAGCGCCCAACCGGCGAAGAACGAGATGTCGCCGGTTCCGCCTTGCCTTCGAATCAGATGGTAAGCTCCGCCAGCGTGACGCGTTCGAGCGGCGATTTCGACGTAAGCCAGCAGATTGCCGGTGGCCAGGAGCGCAGCGAGGGCAACGTCGAACGGTATGAGACGGCCGGCAGCCGCTATGCCTGGTCCAAGCAGAGCAAAGATCACGACGGTTGCTGCGGCCCCAACGCCGAGGGTTGCGGCGATCAAGAGATTCGAGTCTGGGCTGACGTACATCTGGTCGAGCGAGTGTTGTGAGTCCTGGTCCTGGCTCATCGGATGGCTCCTTGTGAGTAAGGTCGATTTGCGATTGCCAACGTTTGCCAATTGCTCTCAAAGGACTACAATTATAGTCGGAATCCAGCGAGTTGGCGAATCATGGATAGCATAAAAGGAGGTGC
>JAFGOJ010000181.1 GCA_016926575.1 Anaerolineae bacterium
AACATCGTCTTTCTCCTTCAACCTTCGTTGTTTAGGACGTATCTTCTCAAAAAGTGGGGATGGGGGTTTTGCGGGCGGCGAAGCCGCCCGCAAAACCCCCATCTGCTCCCTGCTTTATTGAGAAGTTACTTTAGGACCGTCTTTCAGTATACCCGCGTTCTGCTACGTGTCAACCGATCATCCCGTAGAAAAGGCGTAACTGCTCGGGCTGTGCGCCTGGCAGTTACGAAACGGCAACCCTCCCGCAAGATTGAACCTTGCGGGAGGGTCTGGGTCAGATTGTGGGGAGGGGTACGGGGGTTAGACGACGAACGCCCCGTTTTTGTAGAACAGCTCATCGTCGATGTAGATCTCTCCACCGTCGCGCATATCGCAAATCATGTCCCAGTGGATAGCCGACTCGTTCTTGCTGCCGGTCTCCGGGTAGCCCGCGCCGACGGCCATGTGGAACGAACCGCCAATCTTCTCGTCGAACAAGATGTTCTTGGTGAAACGCTGGATGCCGTCGTTCGTGCCGATGGCGAACTCGCCCAGGTAGCGCGCTCCGGGGTCGGTCTCCAGCATCTCCAGCAGGAAGTCCTGGTTCTTCTCGGCAGTGGCTTCGACGACGCGGCCCTTTTCGAAGTGTAGCTCGATCCCCTCCACCTCGAGGCCGGAGGTGACCGCGGGGTAGGTGAAGCGCACCCAGCCCTCGGCGCTGTCTTCGACGGGGCCGGTGTAGATTTCGCCGCTGGGCATGTTGTGGTGGCCGTCGGAGTTGAGGAACGTGCGCCCTTCGATGGAGAGGGTCAGGTCGGCGTTGGGGCCGCAGACGCGGACCGCTTTCTTCCCCACCAGCCAGTCAACCATGCGCTGCTGCATGGCGTGGACCTCGTTCCAACGGGCGACGGGGTCCTCCTGGTCGCAGAAGCAGGCGCTGTAGACGAAGTGTTCGTAATCGCGCAGGCTCATATCGGCTTCCTGGGCGTAGCTGGCGGTGGGGTAGAGCGTCACGCACCATTTCAGTGCGCCGCTCGCGCCGCGCTCCATCTGCGCCTTCATCAACGGCATCAACGCTTTGCGGCGCAGGCGCTGGCGGGCCGGAGAAATGCCGCTCAACTCGCGGGTATTCTGGTCCGAGCGAATGGAGATAATGCTGTCGAACGCCTCGGTAATCAGCTTGCGCACGGGCGAGATCGCCTTCAACTGCTCGTCCGAAGCGAGGCGGAAAAACGCCTCTTCGATGCCCGTCAAATCGACCAGCACCTCGGGGTGGCCACCGGCTTTGAGGATCTCCTCGTGGACGGCCAGGATCAGGGGGGCGGCCTCCGGCGTGCCGCGCACAGCGATATGCTCTCCCGGTTGCACGTTGGTGGAATACCGCACCAGCACAGACGCCAGTCTCTCTACCCTGGGATCAGCCATCGACATACTCCTTGCAAGCTATTTCTACCTTCCCGGAAGCTTCTACAGCTTCCGGGAAGGTAACCTAAGTTGCCAAATTATACCATGTTCAGAAACCGGCGCAAATCCGCCCGGCACGTTCTCTACGCGTGTTGGTGCTCCGGCTCGAAGATCGGCAGCAGGCGCGCCAGCACGTACCAGGCCAGAGCCGCCGCGGCCAGCACGCCGATCTGGACGATAAACTCCACCAGGCTGGGGAAGTAACTCACCTCGATGGGGACCGGCGGTCTCTCGCTGAACATCGGATTGAAGCGGTTGAAGCCCAATCCCAACGTCACCGCCAACGCCGTCCATAGCAGTCCCACCTTGCTCGTCCTGACGTTGCGGATGGAGTACAAGACGATGGGCGTCACCACCATCAACAGTATCTCGACCCAGAAGCGCGTGCCTCGGCTGTCCAGAGTGGTCATATACCTCAGATCGCCCGTCATGAGCAGGTCCTCGATGCGCAGCAGCAGGTACGCTACCCAAATCCAGACCGAAATCTTGCCCAGTCCCCCCAGCGCCTCCATGTCCGGCTCGCGCCCCAGGGCCTTGCTGCCCACCAACATCACCAGGATGGCAGCCGAAAGCCCCATCCCAATAGCCGAGAGGTAATACAGGATGGGCATTACCCAAGACCACCACAGCTCGTGGGTGCGGGCGGGCAGCGCCAGGTAGATCGTTCCCAGCGTCGACTGGTGGCAGGTGGAGACCGCGATGCCCACGATGGTCACCGGGATGATGGCGGCGCGGAAGATGCGCAGAGTTCTGGGTTGGTTGAGGCGCTCGAAGACCATGGGGGCCACCTCGAACGCCAGGACGGTGGTGTAGATGAGGATGCACCAGCAGATTTCAAACAGCGGTGAGTGGACGTTGGCGTAAGGGATGAAGCCCCAGAAGCGGTCCGGCCGCCCCAAGTCGATCAACAGGATGACCAGCACGGAGATGTAGCCCAGGAAGCCGGTCAGCAAGGCCGGACGCAGCACGGAGTGGTATTTCTCCTGATTGAAGACGTGCACGACCATCGCCATCGTAAAGGCCGTGCCACCGAAGGCGATCAACGTAAAGTCGAAGCCCAGCCACAGGCCCCAGGGGTAGGCATCCGATAGGTTCGTGGTGCTGCCCAAGCCGACAAGCAGGCGGTAAATTCCCGTCACGATTCCCAACCCTGCCAGCGCGGCCAGGGTCACCAAGACGATCTTCCCCTTCTTGGAGAGTTTCTCGAACTCGGTTCGGGTCGTGTGGATCACGGTGTGCGCTACAGCACGTAGTTCCATCGTCATTCCTCCTTCGACTCCCGGATGGCGTTCCGGCGTTTCGTGACCCAGTAGATGCCGCTCAGCACCGCGATGGTTGAGGTCAAAAGCAGCGGTGTGAAGACGGACAGCGTCTCGCTGGCGTGGGCGATGGGTTGGTTGCCCAGTGTCGGGAAGCCGAGCGCGCTGAAGGGAATCGAAGAGATGTAGAGCACCGAGGTGCCGCCAGCCTCGAACTCACCGTAGACGTGGTCGATATATTGGTTGGGGTTCTGGTCGATGCGGGCGTGGGCCTCCTCCAGCATCTCTTTCCGTGTGCCGAAGGCGAGCGCCCCCACCGGGCACACCGAGACGCAGGCCGGTTCGAGCCCATCGGCGAGGCGGTCGGCGCAGAACGTACACTTCCGGATCAGACCCAACGCCTTCTCCCATTCGAACTTGGGTACGCCAAACGGGCACGCGTACTGACAGTAGCGGCAGCCGATGCACTTGCTGCTGTCGTATACGACCGGGCCTTCGGGCGTTTTGGTCAGCGCGCCGACGGTGCAGACGGACACACAGCCCGGGTGCAGGCAGTGCATACATTGATACTTGCGATACAGCTCGATCGTTTCGCTTTCGTACTGCCGGACCAGCGTCCAGGTATTCGCCGTCATATCGTCCACCGGCGCGGGTTCCTCCGGCAGGTGGTTCCACTCTTTGCAGGCTTCCTCGCAGCTCTTGCAGCCCACGCACAACGTTGCGTCGAACAAGATCGACGCGCCATTGTCGGGATCGATCTCTTCGGACGCGCGGGCTATCCCTGGCTGCAGCAGCAGGCCGCCGGCGCTCGCTCCGGCCAGTTTGAGCATCTCCCGCCGGGTCAACGTCCGGTTTGCGGAGGCCGTTTTTCTCGTTTTATCGCTCATCTCGTATCTCCTTGCCGCTTAACGCCGGACGCGCCGGACGACGATCGGCGCTGCGATGATGTTGGCAATGGCCGCGCCGATGCCTACGATGCCGAGCCAGCTCGTCTCTCCCGCGCTGCAGGGGACGGGCTGGATGGATTGGCAGTCCGTCCAGATCAGCTCGGCCGCCTCCTCCTCGCTGTACCCTGCCGCAGCCCAGTCGAAACGGTTGCGCGCCGAGTGGCAGTCACAGCAGGTGATTACGTCGCCGGCCGGGTCGATTTCCCACTCCAGCGAGTGGATATTCTCGCAGATCAGCTCCCAATCCCCTGCCAGTGCCAGAGGATGGCAGCCCACGCACGCCTGGGGAATCTCATAGTCGGCATCTTCGGGGATCGGGTGTGGCCATGCCGTGCCGGCGATGACGTTGGTGTTCGCTTCCAACTCCACCTCGGCCACCCGTTCGGACGTCAGGAAGTAGGTGTCGCCGTCGTGGCAGCTATCGCAGCTCTGGTTCTGGGGCGTGATGCGCTGGATGTTGTGCGGCGTGGCGTAGGTCCAGGTGGGGCGGCTGTCGAAGTTGGGCAGCAAATTCTCCCCGTAGAAGGAGAAGCTATCCGGAGCGACGGGGACGTGGCGCACCGGGACGTACTCCCATGGCCGTTCCTCGCTCTGGAGGGTGTTGCGCCCGATGAGGAAGAGCATCTCGGATTCGTCGGTGCGGAAGAAGGGCGTGCCGTCGTCCGACAGCTCGACGTGACAGTTGTAGCAGTTCTTGTAGGTCGTCGAGTGGCACACCTGGCAGCTCAGTCGCTCCAGGTGCACCTCGTTGTGCTGCTCGATCTCACCACCGGGGACGATGTCGTCGTGACAACCGGCGTCGGTGCAGGAGGGGGTCGGCGCGTCGTCGTAGCGGAACTCGAAATCGCCCAGCGTGCCGTGCAGCTCGTCGACGTGGTGGCAGTCGTTGCAGTTCATGCCACCAGGGTTGTAGTGGACGTCGGCGGGGTAGGCGACCCCGTCGGCGTCTGTGTTGCGGCCCTTGTATTCGCTTTCGATGCGGCTGCCGTGGCAGCCGGTGCAGGTGGTGTACGGCGGGGGCGGGTTGCGGAAGGCGTGCCCAGAGAGCAGGCCGCCGCCGGCGCTGGTGGGTCGGCTGACGTGGCACTGGCCGCACGTCGTGTGGCACGTAGCGCAGTGGTTCTCGTAAGCCTCCATCAACTGGGGCATGTGTTCTTCGTCGCTGCGCGCCGACAGGGCCACCATGTAGCCCTGCAAGTCCCCGTGCAGACTGTCGCTGAAGCTCGTGACCACGTCCGCGTGACAGCCCGCGCACACCTGCTCGGCGTCGGGGTCGCGCACCACGCCTTCGTGTGCAGCTTCCATGTCACCGGTGCCGGCAGTGCCGCCGTGACAGCCGATGCACCCAATGGACGCGTGAACCGAGTCGAAGTAGTCCTCGTTGCCCAGGAATACCTTCTCCCATGCCTCCAACGGAGGCAGTGCTCCCCCTCAGCCTTCTCCTTCGGAGAGTTCCTCCGTTTCCGGCTCGACGGCCAACGCCACGAGCGCGTCTGCGTCTGTGTGGCAGGAGACGCAGTACTCGTCTCCGCCAGACTGAAGCGGGGGTTGCGATTCCACCACACCCGAGGTGATGCCGGCTCCCACCACTATGAGCGCAGCCAGCACACCCAACACGACACCGATTCTTTTCATAGGGGGCTCTCCTTATCAGCAAAACGGACGCAACTGTTCAGCTTATGCTTCACAGTTGCCTTTTCCACTGCGAAAAGAGGGAGTGGGGGTGTTGCGAGCGGCTGCGCCGCCTGCAACACCCCCACCTTCTCCCTTCGACGCGCCAGACTAGTAACTGCTATGCGAGACAAACGCATTTAATCTATAGTATATCAACCTATACGCAAATAGTCAATAGACAGACAACACATTGGCGATATGACAAGTATCACGCCGCGAACCTTGCACAATCTCGCCAACCGCGTTACAATATCCCATCGTATCTTCTCAAAAAGTGGGGGTGGGGGTTTTGCGGGCGGCTTCGCCGCCCGCAAAACCCCCATCTTCTCCCCGCTTTATTGAGAA
>JAFGOJ010000182.1 GCA_016926575.1 Anaerolineae bacterium
GAACCCGTCGGAGACGATAAGTCGATCCGTTGGGTCATCGGCAAGCCCGAAGGGGCGCCCAATTTCGCCATGCGCGTGATCGAGTTCGAGCCGGGCGCGGTCTTTGCCTGGCACGACCATCCCTACGAACACGAAATCTTCGTCCTGGAGGGAGAAGGGGTGGCCGAGGGTCCCGACGGCGAGCTCCCTATGTGTCCGGGCGTGGCGCTCTACATCGCCCCCGACGAGGTGCACGGCTACCGGAACGTCGGCGCGGGGCCGCTGCGGTTCATCTGTGTGATTCCCCACCTGGAGGTATGAGACGATGGGTATAGCAAAACAAGCGACGGTCGCCTGGAACGGCGGCCCTGGGTTGCAGATGGTCGGTCAGACCGACCGCAGCCCGCGCGTCATTCTCGATAACGTGATGGACGGCGAGGAGCGCGTCTTGGAAGGGCCCTCGCCGATGGAGTATCTGCTGCTGGGACTGGCGGGCTGCACCGGGATGGACGTGGTCTCGATCCTGCAGAAGAAGCGCCAGCCGTTCACCAATCTGGAAGTGCGGGTCACGGCCGAGCGGGCCGACGAACACCCGCGCGTCTACACCAAGGTACATATGACCTTCGTGGTCACCGGCAAGGACGTGAAACCTGAGGCGGTGGAGCGCGCCATCGAGCTCTCGGAGACCAAATACTGCTCGGCGTCGGCGATGTTCGCTAAAACTGCCGAGATGTCCACGTCTTACGAGATCGTCGAGGCGTAACATGGATGAGAGGGCTACCCAGATCGCTGAGTTGGAGCGCCGCATCGCCGACTTGAAAGCGCGCCTGCCCAAACATTCCACGCCGCCGGCGATGTTGATTGAGCTGGACGAGTTGGAGGAGCAACTGGAGAATGTGCGCGCGGAGGGCGGACGATGACAATAGCCTCTTTCGAGGGCAAACTACCGCAGATCGGTGAGGGAACCTACGTCCATCCCTCCGCCGACGTCTTCGGTGACGTGACCGTTGGCAAGGGTTGTTGGATCGGGCCGGGCGCGCGTATCCGCGGTGACTACGGCACGATCGTCATCGGCGATTACTGTAGTGTGGAAGATAACTGCGTCATCCACGCCCGTCCCGGCGAACAGGCGACCATCGGCAACTGGGTCACCTTTGGCCATGGGGCGGTCATCCACAACGTGACGGCGATTGGCGACTACGCTGTGATCGGCATGGGCGCGGTCGTCTCCGACTGGGCCACTCTGGGCGAGTGGGCCGTGGTGGGCGAAGGGGCCGTCGTGCGCCAGGGGCAGACAGTCCCGCCCGCCCACATCGCCGTCGGCGTCCCCGCGAAGGTGCTGGACAAGACCGTCGACGACGCGTACAAGGCCCAGTGGACCCATTTCAAAGAGACCTACGTCGATTTAGCGCGCCGTTATCCGGAGGGCTGGGTGCCGGTATAATTTTTTATTTGTGGTATACTACCCTCACCTCAGCCGATGTGCTGTTTGCAGGAGGCCGGGCGTGAAAGGTATTGCCCATTTTGTCACCGGAGTTGCCATCGCTACCTTTTTCCCGGAGGTCGTGCATCAAGCGGCCGATGGGTCGCTGCTGCCGATGTTGGGCGGGATCGCCGGCATCCTGCCGGATACCCTCGATTTCAAGCTGGCCCGTTACTTCGAGACCTATCACCTAGAAATCGACCCCGGGCCGGAGCCTAACGCGCGTCAGATTGCCGACGGCATCGTCGGCGCGATGCGCCGGGCCTACGAGACCGGTACCCCTCAGAACGTGGCGCTCCACACCATTCGCCTGGGCGCCGACCTGTGGCGCCAGTACGTGGTGCGCTTCAACCCGCTCCAGAACGAGGTGGTGGTGCGCATCGGCCCCGTGGTCAATACCGGGCAGGTGCCCTTCCCCGGCAGCGATCCCGAGGGCGACGTCGAGGCGCGCCTCAAGGTCGGCGTGCCCATGGTCCACACCTACGACGCCGAGAACCGCGTCGACATCTTCAGCGGGCCATCCTTCAGGTTCGAGCGCCAGGGCGACGAGCTGCACGTCCACTTCCTGGACTGGCACCGGCGCTGGTCGCATAGCCTGACGTTGGCGGCTGCCCTGGGGCTGGGCGCGGCGGGCATCGCCGCGCTGGTCGAGTGGCTCGCGCAGGGGGCGCTGTCTTCTCTTCCCCTGTGGGCCGGGCTGGTGACCGGGTTGGGGTTCTCTGGTCACGTCCTGGAAGACCAGTTGGGCTTCATGGGCAGCAACCTGCTCTATCCCTTCACCAAGAGGCGCGCGATCGGCCTGCGTCTGCTTCGCTCCGGCGACCCTATCCCCAACTTTCTCACCGTGTGGGTCTCTGGGGCGTTGATTCTCTTCAATCTGGATCGGTTCTCGGTGGCCCCCACGCTCGATGCCCCCGTTTTCTTGCTTCTGGCGCTAGTTCTACCTGTGGTGATCCTCGGTGGGTTGTACCAGTTGCAGCGCCGCGCCGGAGAGATGCCGGCGCCCGCGCAGGCTCAGAAGGACATCATCTCGGAGACGGAGGAGGTGGAAACGGCATAGGAGCAATCTGGAAAAGAATAGGCCACGAATTAACACGAATTGAAGGAGTGGGGGTTTTGCGGGCGGCGAAGCCGCCCGCAAAACCCCCATTTTCTCCCTTCGACACGCCAAGCGGGTAACTGCCAGGCGCACAGCCTGAGCAGTTACCACCCAACAAAAGAGGAGCAGACAATGAAGCACACATCGCAGTTATTGGGCGCCTGCCTGCTGGGCGGGCTGATGCTTGTGGTACTGTGGGGCGGCCTCACCGGCCCCACCGGCGCGTCGAGTGACGTGACGCTTTCCGCCGACGCCGGTGCTGTGGTGATCGACGAGATCGCCTGGATGGGCACGCCGGCCGATTACAACGACGAGTGGATCGAACTCGTCAACACTACCGGACGCGATATTGACCTCACCGACTGGTCTCTCGTGGCTGCCGACGGCAGCCCGAACGTCCCCCTCGCTGGCGTTATCCCCGCCCATGGCACGTTCCTCCTCGAACGCACCGACGACTCGGCCATCGATGATCTCCCGGCCGACCAGTTCTACGCCGGCGCGCTGGGCAACGACCCCGGCGAGACGCTCACGCTCTATGATGCCACAGGTCAGGTGGTCGACGTGGTGAACGGGGACGGCGGGCCCTGGCCCGCGGGAGCCAACCCCGCCGGCGACCCCGCCGCCCGCGCCACGATGGAGCGTATCGATCCGCTGGCCCCTGGCGACGACGCCAATTGGGCCACGCACGATGGCGCGCCGCGCAACGGTCACGACGCCGCCGGACATCCCATCAACGGCACGCCGCGCTGTCGTAACACTGCTGCGGCTCCGGCGGCGGACCTGGTGGTGGCGCAGGCCGGTCCCTCCACCGTGCTCCCCGGCCAGACGGTCACGTACACGATCCGTGTCCACAATCCGGGCAATCTCGCGGCCGCGGGTGCGGTCGTCACCGACGCCCTGCCGCCGGGAGTGGCCTTTCTGACTCAGACCGCCCCGTTCACCTTTTCCCAGCCCACCTCGCGCACCCTGGTCTGGCAAGCGGGCACGCTGCCCATCAGCACGACGCCGTCCCTGATCACCGCCGTGGTGCGCCTCCCGCTCGACCTGAGCGGCCCCATCGTCAACGACGTGATGGCGACCTCCTCGGTCACCGAGGCCGCCGTGGGAAACAACGCGGCGGCTTTCACCATCACCCTTCCTTCCTCCGTGCCCGCCCTCTCCATCGTCAAATCCGGCCCTGCCTGGATCGAAGCGGGCGCGGTGTTCACCTACTGCATCGCGCTGAGCAATACGGGTCAGGTGACGGCGACCGGCGTCGTGGTCACCGACGCGCTGCCGCCGGGCCTGCACGTCGTCGGCCAGACGTCGCCGTTCACCTTCGCCCTGCCGACGTCGGCCACGCTGGTCTGGCGCGTGGGCGACCTGCCGCCCGGCCCGACCGCGGAGATTGTGCTGATCGTCCAGGCGGCTGCCGGCTTGACCGGCAGCGTCGTCAACGCCGTCACCACCACCGACGGGGTGGGGCGGGTGGCGGTCGCTGCGTGGGCGTCGGCGGTAGCGCCGTGGGTGCGGCTCTACGCACTCCACCCCACCGCCCTGTACAGCGGCGACGAGGCTGTGGCGCTGATCAACCTGGGGACGGCGCCCGCCTCGGTGGGTGGGTGGCGCGTCGGCGACGGCGGCTCCCTCTATGCCGTGCTGCCGTCCAC
>JAFGOJ010000019.1 GCA_016926575.1 Anaerolineae bacterium
ACGGTTGCGGACGGTTGCCTCGGAAGTGCCGATCTGCTCGGCAATCGCAGTAAACGGCTTACGACCATCGTACTGGAGATGAGCAACAATGGCTCGATCGATCTCGTCCATCCTACCCCCGCCTATCCCCGCTTGGTCAGAGACTCCGCTGCAACACCCCCTATTATATCGAATTTCGCAGAAAAGTCAACTAAAATCACGAAAAACGCACCCTAAAAGCCTTGTTTTGCGAATTACGCAGCAGGGGTCGGTCTAAGACCGACCCCTGCTAAGACCGCCCCCTGCTGCCGCTCGCTCGCGTTACGGTTCCGGCGTGAACGTGGGGGTCGGCGTCGAGGTAGGCGTTGGCGTCGCCGTCGGCGCCTCTGAGGCTTCGGGCGTGGAAGAGGGGGAGGGCGTCGCCGTCGGCGTGGCTGTCTCCGTGGGGGTGAGCACGGGCGTCGCCGTCACGGTCGGCGTCAGCGCTGTCGTCGGCGTGGGCGTGGGGCTGGGGATGCCCGTCGCGGTCGGCGTCGGCACGAGCGTCGGCAGCGGTGTCGCGGTCAGCGTCGGCGTCGGCGTGACGACCGACGTCGGCGTGGGCGTAGGTGTGGGCGTAGCCGTCGGGAACGGCGTCGGGAGCGCCGTCAATGGCGGCGGGATGGCGGGCAGGTAGAGCGGCTTGCCCACGTAGAGCGTGTGGTCGTCGCTCGCCATGCAATTCGCCCGCTGAATAGCGCTGATGGTGATCCCCAAGCGCCGCGAGAGGTTGAAGAGCGTATCTCCGACACGCACCGTGTACAACACCCAATCCGGCGGCGCGCCGCAGGGAATCGGCGTCGCCGTGGCAAAGAACGCCGGCGGGAGATAGACCCACCGCCCAGGGACGAAGGCCTCCGCCTCCAGGCAGTTCATCTCCGCCAATACCTCAGGCGACGTGTTCGCCTGCCAGGCCAGCGTCTGAATTGTCTCCCCCGCCTGTATCTGATACAACCGCCAGCCGGACGGCGTGCAAGGCGGATACAGCGCCGGGGTCGGCGTCAGAGACGTCGGCAGCGGCGTCTCTGGGGTCTGGGGCGGTTCGCCAGTCGACGACGGGAGCGGCGTAGCGGGCAGCGTGACCACGGGGAGCGTGGCAGAAGGCACCGGTGTGACCTCGGCCACCGCGGCGGAGGTCGGCAGACCCACCCACCGCTCGGTCGCGGCCAACGAAAAGCTCCCCAGCAACAGGCCCACCGCCACGACGAAGACGGCCGCCCCGAACGCAAGCTGGCGCAGCCCTACCCACAGCCGGCCCGTCGGCGTGCTCACAAACCCTCCCCCCCATGCACCTCGGCAACGGGCAGAATGAAGCTGAACGTGCTGCCCTTCCCCATCATACTTTCGACCCAAATGCGCCCACCGTGGGCCTCCACCAGCGTCTTCGCCAACGCCATCCCCACACTGGTCTCCCCCAGCCCGGCAATCAATGGGCTGTCGGCGCGGTAGAAGCGGTGGAAGACGCGCGGCTGGTCTTCGACGGCAATTCCCCCACCGGTGTCGACGACCGAAATGCGCAGGAACGACGGTAGCCCCGCCTCAGCACTCTCCTCCAGCGTCCCATGAACGACGATCTCGCTGCCCTGTTTCGAGCACTGGCAGGCGTTCGAGAGCAGATGCAGCACGATCTGGTAGAAAGCGTCGCGGTCGGCCCGCACGGGCGGCAGTTCCAGCGCCAGATCGAGTTGGACGGTCAGATCACGCTCCCGAAAACGGGTCGAGAGGCCCATGATCGCCTCCTCGACGACGGGGATCACGTTGATCGGCATCGGGCTCAGCTCGATGCGCCCGGTCTGCAACGAGGTGACCTCGATCATATCGTTGAGCAGTCCACTCATCCGCTCGACGTTGGCGCGCACACGCTGGAGGAACTTGCGCTGCATCTCCCCCAAAATCCCCACCGACTCCCCCAGCAGCAAGTCGGTGTAGCCGACGATCGACGTCATCGGCGTGCGCAGTTCGTTGGCCAGGGACGAGAGGATTTCCTCATCATTGCCTTCGTCGCAGTCGGATTGCAGGGAGGCGACGTACCCTGAGGGGCCGGTGGAGCTGCCGGCGATGCGGGCCAGCTTCGCCCGGCCCACCCGCCCGTCGTGCTCGAAGGCCACGGCAGAGGTATTGCCGTTCGACACCTCGCCGGCCAGCAATTCGGTCACAGCCTGGGCCCAGAACGGATTGGCGAGTGCTCCGTGGAGCGGGATCCCGATCAAGTCGGCCTCCGAGCGGCCCAACAGTTCCTGCGCGCCCCGGTCGGCCAGGACGATGTTGCCAAGTTCATCGGCGACGATGGTGCCATTGAACCTGGGAACGATGGTTTCCTCCTGCAATGCGTCGCACTCGGCCTGCCTCTCGTCCATCTCGGCGCGCTCACGCGCCACGTCCCCGGCCTGCTGGCGCTGCGCCTCCAACTCGGATTCGAGAGCGTCCCGCTCTTGCACCAGCGACTTCAACTCCTCCTCGTAGATGGCGATCTGCGCCACCGCGGTAGCGGCCTTTTCGGCGCGCGCCTCCTGGGCGCGGAACATCTGGGCCAGTTCGTCGGAGCGTTTGCGCTGGCGGGCGAGCTGTTCTTCCAATTCGGCCGTGCGCCCGGCGAACTCCTGCGCCTCACGGCGGGCTTCCTGCAACGCTTCCTCGAGCTCGGCTGAGCGCCGGCCGCCGTTCGCCGCCTGTGGGCGCGGGGTCAGCTCGAGCCGGCCGTTGCGCTGCCGGGCGGCCCGGCGCGCCTGCAGGCCGGTCAACGCCAACGCTAACACCACTCCCGCCGCGTGGGTCTGATCCACTTGCTGCGCAGAGAGGGCCCGTCCGCTGACCGGGTTGCCCACCATCAACAGCCCAAAGACCGCATCGCCATCCAGCAAAGGCTCCACCAACATCGGGCCGTCTGCCGCAACCCCGACGTTCGCCAGCAGTTTGGCCAGTTCGGCGTCGCTGGAGACTTTGGGGACGAGTTGGGACTGACGCGAGCGGACGACGATGTCCAGCACGGAGAACAGCCCGCGCGGCAGGGCCAGCGGCAGTTCGATGTGGGCGTCGGGTCGGGGGTAGAAGCCCACGATGCGCAGGTCGGAGACCGGGCTGTCGGAGGCGAACTGCCCCACCCCCGCCGCGTCGACGCCCAGGTAGGCGCACAGCGTCGGCAGGGCGGCCTCTAGCGCGCCGGCAACGTCCTCGGCCTGTTCCACCCGCCGAGACAGTTCCTCCAGAACGAACGCGCTCTCAAGAGAGCTTTTGGGATGGCTGGGGGAGGCTGCCCGGACGCGGAGAGTCTCCTGAAAGGCGAAGGCAGTGACCAACGGCGCGGCGATCAGATTCGCCAGGCGCGCCCCACCCGCCAGGTGCGGCGAGAGCGGGGCCGCCAGAAGTTGAAACAAGTAGCCGCCCAGCCAGGCCAACAACGCCGCTGCCGGGAGCGCCAATCCCGTCCGTGACCAGATGAAAAGCGCCAAGAGCGCCAGCGACGTCAAAGCAACGCCGGCGACGTCCCACACGCCACTCTGCCAGTACGTGTTGTAGTCGAATTGGGCCGCCTCGGCAGCCGGCCAGGTGGCGGCAAAGAAGATATACGTCAACCCCAACGCCAGCAGTCCGCCTGTCAGGACCGCTACGCCGAAGCGGGTGTGTTCCTGGAAGACCGGCAGGACGCCCCAGACCGCGAAGAGGACGAGCGCCAGGTCCATCAACCGTTCGAGGGGCGGTAGGACGGCGGACGGGCCGAGCACGCCGGCAGCCGCGGCAATGCTCCCACCCATCATCACCACGCGAGTCGCCAGCATCCCCAGCGCGGCTACCCACAGCCGGGACGTGCCGGCGTTGGTGCGCGCGCGCATTCGGTAGCCCCAGGCGACCGCCAGCAAGATCTGGAGGGTGAACAACACCGCAAGATGGTAGTATACGTCGCCAGGAGGGGCGAGGAACAAGCGAATGACGTCTTCCAAAATCGGCATGCTGCCCCCTGTAAAACGAGTTTTCGGTTAAATTATACCATACTTTGATACCTCAATCCATTTGCAAGTGTTGCAAAAGCGTTAAACTTGCCTGTCATCCGAAGGTGTGCTACACTCACAGGCAAACTTGTTCCGAAAATAGAGGCTTTGCAGGGGCTCCGCCCCCGCACCCCGCCGGGGAAACGGGAAACGGGTAAACCTGCGGTTTACCTTCCGGTTTCCTTCCGGTTCCCCCAGGCCCCTTCCGCAAATGGGCCTGGGTTAACGCCTCAGGCGGCCCCTCTTGCTCCCGCCGGGTCCGTGACCCGGCGGAAGCGCGGGTCGTGGACCCGCGCCGAGCGGGCGTCACGCTGAAAGCGTGACCTACATTCCCGCGAAAGCGGGAAAAGCGGGCATCTATTCCACAATGAGGTTTCGATATGGCCAGAATCGTCTTTATGGGCAGTCCGGAGTTCGCCAGGCCGTTCTTGATGGCGCTGGCAGAGGCGCACCAGGTCGTCGGCGTGGTCACGCAGCCGGACCGGCCGGCCGGGCGCGGGTCGACACTGCGCGCCTCGGCGGTCAAAGTCGCCGCGCAAGGCCTGGGGCTGCCGGTCTTCCAGCCGGAGCGGATGGATGAAGCAGCGCTGTCGACGCTGCGAGCCTGGGACCCACAGGTTGTCGTGGTGGTCGCGTTCGGCCAGCTTCTGACCAGCGACGTGCTGACCCTCCCGCCTCATGGCTGCGTCAACGTCCACACCTCACTGCTGCCGCGCTGGCGCGGCGCTGCACCGGTCACCGCTGCGATTCTGGCCGGAGATGCCGTCACCGGGGTGACGGTGATGAAGCTCGACGAAGGGCTGGACACAGGGCCGATCCTGGCGCAACGGGAGGAGCCGATTCGCGCCGACGATACCACCGCGTCGCTCCTGGCGCGCCTGGGCCACGTCGGCATCGCGCTGCTGTTGGAGACGCTGCCGGCGTACCTGGCGGGCTACATCACTCCCCGCCCTCAACCCGGCACCGGCGTAACGGTCTGCGAACGGCTGGAAAAGAAGGATGGCCGCCTGGAATGGACGCGCAGCGCCGTCGAGCTGGACCGGCAGGTGCGCGCGTTCGTCCCCTGGCCGCGGGCGTTCACGACGTGGAACGGGGAGCGGCTCGTGATCCACCGCGCGGTGCCCATCCCCGAATGGACGGGAGAGGCTGCGCCCGGCACGGTCATCCCGCTTGGAGACGGCGCGGCGGTGGCCACCGGCCAAGGCGCACTGTGGCTCGTCGAGGTGCAACGCGCCGGCAAGAAGGCGCTGCCCATCGAGGTCTTCATCCGCGGACAACAGGGGTTCGTAGGAGCAGTGCTGGGGTAACAGGAAGCAAGAAGCAGGAGGCAGGAGAGAGAGTCAATCGTTTTTGGCGATGGGGATGGTGAAGGTGAAGGTGCTGCCCTGGCCGACCTGGCTCTCCATCCAGATGTCGCCGCCCTGCATCTGCACCAGGCTGCGGGTGATGACCAGCCCCAATCCGGTGCCCGGTTCGCTGCGCACGGCCGGGTCGGCGGCGCGGAAGTACTTGGTGAACAGGCGCGCCTTGTCTTCCTCTGAAATGCCGATGCCCGTATCCCGCACGGTGCAGGAAACGAAGTCACTCGCCGTCCCATTCGACGTTCCCGCCGATACGTAAATCGAGCCGCCCTGCGGCGTGTACTTGCAGGCGTTGCTGAGCAGGTTGACCAGGACCTGGATCAGGCGCGTGCGGTCGGCCCACACCTCCGGCAGCACCTCCGGTACGTTCACGTCCAACGTCTGAGACTTGGCATCCACCTGCTCGCGGACGCCCATCACCGCTTCGTCGACCACCTCTTTGATGCGCATCGCTTTGAGTTCCAGATGGACGCGCCCCGCCTCGATGCGAGAGATGTCCAACAGGCCCTGCACCAGCATATCCATCCGCCCGACGTTGTTGCGAATGACCTCCAGGAACGAGCGCTGCATGTCGCTCAACTCACCCGCCGTCCCTTTGGTGAGCAAGTCGGCGTAGCCCTTGATCGACGTCATCGGTTGTTTGAGCTCGTGAGAGACAAAGGAGACGAATTCGGTCTTGGCGTCGTTGGCCGCGCGCACCGCTGCAAACAGCCGGGCGTTTTCGATGGCGATGGCGGCGTGGTCGGCCAGGCGGATCACGGAATCGAGCGCGTCCTCATCCACGAGGGTCTTATCCGAAAACTCCAGCGCAATGACGCCGATGATCTGCTCCTCGCGCCGGATGGGGGCGGTGATCTGGGCCACCATCTCCTCGTTGGCGGGGAAATAGTTGGGGTACTCGCGCACGTTGCGAATCAGCGTCGGTTCGCCGGTCAACACCGTATGGCCGACGATCCCGCGCTCCAACGGCCACAATTCGGCGGTGGTGGCGAATAGCTCTTCAGGGTAACCGTGGTTAGCCAGGAAGCGCAGGCCCATCTGCCCGTCGTCCAGGGTTTGCGTGACGGCCAGCAGGCCGATGTCTGCGCCGGTCATCCGCAACGCCCACTGGAGCGTCAGATCCATCACGCGTTGGTAGTCGAGCGTGGCGTTCAGCTCCCGGTCGATGCGCTGCATCATCGACAGCTCCTCGACCCGCGCGGCGAGAGCCTGATCGGTGGTGGTAAAGAGGCGCGCGTTTTCGATGGAAATGGCGGCGTTGGCGGCGAAGGCCATCAACAAGTTCTGGTCGCCTGCATCGAACGGGCGGCCCTCCCGCCGGTTGATCAGCTCGATCACGCCGATGACCCGTCCGCGGGCGATGAGCGGCACGCAGAGAAGCGAGCGGGTGATGAAGTCGATCTTCTCGTCGACGCCGTCGAACCAGCGCTCGTCTTTGCTCACGTCGGCGACCATAATTGGGCGGGCTTCGTCGGCCACCTGCCCCACGATCCCCGTACCGGGCGCCAGGCGCACGTTCTTCAGTTCTTTATCGCCCGGCCCCAAGGTCACCTGGAAGACCAGCTCGCCCGTATCTTCGTCCATCAGCAGCAGCGACCCCGCCTCGGCGTGGGTAATCTCGACTGCTTTCTCCATAATGAGTTGCAACACTTCTTCCAGGTCGAGCACCGAGGTAATCAGGCCGCCCACGTCGTTGAGGGCCTCCAACTGGCGCGCGCGCTCCTCGATCTCCTGGTAGATCTGCGTCTTTTCGATGATCATCGCGGCCTGGTCTGCGACGGCGCGTAGGACCTTGGCCTGCTCCGGCGTGTAGACCACGTTCGGGTCGAAGCTGGAAACGTTGATCACCCCCAGCACGCGGTCCCCGGCCACGAGCGGCACGCCCATCCACGCGCGGCCCGGCTTCCCGCCCGGCTGGACGCCCCGTTGCTCGCACTCGGCGCGGTAGTCGTTGGTCACAATCGGCCAGCCGGAGCGGACGATGATGCCGGTCAAGCCCTGGCTGCTGGGCCACTCCTGGTCCGGGTACAGTCGCTCGCCGTTCTCGATGTAGAGCGCGAACCGCAACACGTCCTTCTCCGGGTCGTGGAGGGCAATGTAGAAGTTGGTGACGTCGAGCACCTTGCCCGTCTGCGTGTAGATCAGTTCGAGCAGGTCGTCCAGCTCGACCGAGTACCCCACCGCCTGCGCGACCATCAGGACCGTTTCGAGCTCCTTGGTGCGCCATTCCAGGTCCGTGACCAGGCGCACGCGTTCGAGCGACGCGATAATCTGGGGCATCAAGGCGTCGAAAAAGCGCAAGTCCTGCGTGCGGAAGCGCCGCCCGGGAGGCGGCGGGCCCAGCGCCAGCCACCCCTGTCCGGGCACGGGCACGAACAAGGCCATCCCCGTCTCCGACACCAGCGTTTCATCGCCCCCTAAGCCCGCCTGCACCAGGCTGTCCGGTGAAACGTGAAGCGGGCGGGGCGTTTCCATCATGCGCTGCGCCAGTTCGCCATCGGGGCTGAAGCGAAGTGCAACCGGTTTCCCAAAAATAGGGCAAGGAATGTACTGACCCACCCGCACGTCGCGCAGGTAGAGCACGGCCTGGTCTGTGGCGACCGTCTGCTTCAGAACCGCGCCCAATGCTTCCAACACGTCTGTCTGCGTGCGCGCCGTCGAAACGGCCTGCCCAAACCGATGCAGGGCCTGCTCGCGAGAGACGCGCGCATCTTCGACCAGCCAGCGCAGCAGCTTGTGAACCACCTGATAGAGCGGCATGAAACCCACGGCAACGACGAGCGCGTAGACGATCAACATCACCGGGTGGTAGATGGACAGGTTCACGTCGAACACGCGGTTCACGGCCGCCGGCAGGGCAAAGAATCCGCCCGCCAGCAACAGCGCCAGAATGATGTACAAGAAACTGCGGCGGATAACCCAGTTGATGTCCAGCGTGCGGTAGTGCGGGATCGCGTAGGCGATGGAGAGGGGGAACATCACCATCCCACTGAAGATAACCCACGGTTCGAACGTCGCGCCAAATTGATCGAAGACGGCCGTCCAAATCACGTACGGCCCGAAAGCCAGCAGCGTACCCAGAATCACGATGCGCACCTGCGAGCGAATGACGGGCGACGGCGAGAAGATGCGGTGGTAGACCATCAGCCCGGCGAAGGTCAACACGCCCATCCCAGCCCAGGCCCGCCCCCACAGCCACGGGCGAAAATACGCGATGGGATTCGCCCAGTCTGCCGTCGTCACGACACCAATGATGGCCAACGCGATCCCGGGCAAGTAGGTGAACCAGACCGCCCAGGGGACCTTCACGAAGAAGCGCAGTCGCTCGGGGAAGACCAGTCCCAGATGCAGAATCGCGCTGCCCGCCAGCGGGACGGCCGCCACCCAGGCCCACCACAGTTGATGCGAAGTGTACATGTCGAAAAAGAGGCCGAAGACCAACACGACGGCGGCGCAGAAAACCGCAAAGACGCGCCCCGCTTCGCCGCGGCGTTGCGTCCACAGCACCCAGGAACCGACCAGCAGGTAGAACCAGCCCAACAAATTGGGCAGGAGGAAGAAGTCGATGAAGGCATCGTCGGGGAGTGCGGTCAGCGTGACCCGCACCGTGCGCTCGAACCCGTCGTAGGGGTCACGCAACCGCACCGGTACGCTGCTGCCCACCTGGTACGTCTGCATCATACGCCAGAGGGCTGTTGGAGAATTGACCGGACGGCTGTAGACGGCGACGATCTGTTCCGGCCAGTGGAGCCCGGCCTGGTAGCCGGCCCAGAGGCTGTCTTCCGTGGCCATCACGATCGACGTCGGTTCGGCGAAGACGCCAGGAAAGGGACGCAGCAACGTCTGCCGCGCTCTGACCGAAGCGACGAGCAGCAGCATCGCTACGATAGCCAGCAGGAATAGAACGGCAACGCGGGTGACGTTGAGTCGCTGCTGGGATGGTTCGACTGTCGAGGACTGACCGTGGCTCACCCCTAGACTCTCCTTGCACGTGCATTTTAGCATAGTTGTCAAAGAAAGGAAAGTCGCTCTTGCCGCTTCTTGCGCTAAGTGCTACAATATCCCCGTTCGACCCATTTCATGAAAAGGAGCACACATATGTCGTCCAAAGACTCTGATTTCCTCTTTCGCGCCAGCTTGAAAGAAGCTGCGCCGTTTGTATCCGACCTGATCGACTGGGAAGCAGAACGCCAGGCCCGCAAGCTGATCCTGATCCCCTCCGAGTCCACCGCCCCCGCAGCCGTGCGCACGGCCCTGGGTTCGGTCTTCCAGAACGTCTACGCCGAAGGCTACCCTCCACTGCGTATGACCCGCGACTCCGTGGAGCGGTTGGAAGACGCGGCCTGGCAGTTGGCCTTCTACCGCCGCTACGCCGACCGCCGCTTCTACAAAGGTGTGGACTACGTCAATATATTGGAAAGCCTGGCCCAACGCCGCTGCGCGCAGCTCTTCGCCCACGATGACCTGCGCCCCGAGCACATCTATGTCAACGTCCAGCCCCTCTCCGGTGCCGCGGCGAACCTGGCCGTCTATTGGGCGCTGATGCAGCCGGGCGACACGCTGATGGGCCTCGACTTGTTCCAGGGCGGCCACCTCTCCCACGGCTCCGAGTTCAACATCTCCGGCCGGCGCTACAAGGTCGCCTCCTATGGCGTCGACCCCGCCACGGAGCAGTTGAACTACGACCAGATCCGCGACCTGGCGCTGAAGAGCCGCCCGCGCGTGATCGTGGCCGGGTACACCTCTTACCCCTGGGCTCCGGATTGGGACGCCTTCCGCGCCATCGCTGACGAGGTCGGTGCGTACCTGCTGGCCGACATCTCCCACACCGCCGGTATGGCGGTCGCCGGGGTCTACCCCAATCCGGTCGGCAAGGCCCACGTGACGATGTTCACCACGCACAAGACGATGTGCGGCCCGCGCGGCGCGGTGCTGCTGACCACCGATGAAGAGCTGGCCAACGCCATCGATATGGCCATCTTCCCCGGCGAGCAGGGCGGCCCGCACGTCAACAAGTTCGCCGCACTCGCCGCCGCCTTCGAGATCGCCCAGACCGAGCAGTTCCACGCGCTGCAACGCCAGATCGCGGCCAACGCCCAGGCGCTGGCGAAAGGCCTGCAGGATCGCGGCCTGCGCCTGGCCTACCACGGCACGAACACGCACCTGATGCTGATCGATCTCAAATCGGTCCCCACCCCCACCGCCCACCCCGTATGGGGCGAGCCGGCCGTGCGCATCCTCGACCTGGCCGGAATCGTGGCGAACAAGAACACCATCCCCGGCGACGTGGAGACGTCGTTGGCAACGGGCGTGCGCCTGGGCACCCCCTGGATCACCCAGCGCGGCCTGGTCGAAGCGGATATGGACGTCCTGGCCGGGCTGATCCACCGCACGCTCACGCACATCCACCCCTTCGCCTACAATGGCCTGGTGGGCACGCTGCCGCGCGGCAAGATCGATCTGGATACGTTGGAGGATGTGCGACGCGGCGTAGCGGCGCTGGCGGAGAAAGCGGGGATCGATTTCGAGTACGAACAGCGCGGCTACCCGCACCACGCGCTCGTCCCTGAAGCGCCGGCCCCCCAGACGGTTGCCCTGCGCGTCACCGGGTGGCGCGCGCGCCAGATGGTGCAGCAGACGGTCACGGCCAACATCGCCGCGCTGGAGGCGGGCGACGCCGTCACCACCTACATGCTCGACCGGGACGGCGTGTTGATCAGCGAAGTAGTGGTGAAGAAGGAAGCTTCCAACGCGTGGGGGCAGGACCGCTACCTGATCACGCCCGCGCCAGAGCGCGCCGCCCGCGTCGCCTCCTGGCTGCGCGGCCTGGCCGACGGCTACGTCCTCTTCGACACCGGCGACGTCTTCCGCAAGGTCGAGGGGCCGGTGGTGATCGAAGAAGTGCCCGTCGAGGACGCGGTGGCGTTCGAGGCCCAGCCGGGCACACCCGCCAGCGCGCTCTTCGCCGCCCACCCCGAGCGCTTCGACCTGACCCAGCCGTATTTCGTGGGCCAATCCCACTTGACCGCCCACGCACCGCAGGTCGAAAAGACGCGCTGGATATGGGAGGAGCCGCAAACGGCGCTCAAGCGCACCCCGCTCTACGAGGTGCACAAGGCGCTGGGCGCGAAGGTGATCCCCTTCGCCGGGTGGGAGATGCCGGTGTGGTACACCTCGGTCAGCGAGGAGCACCAGACCGTGCGCGAGGCGGCCGGCCTGTTCGACGTGGCCCACATGGGCGTCTTCGAGGTCGTCGGCCCGCACGCTACCGCCTTCCTGGACACGGTCTTCTCCAACTACGCCGCGTGGCTCGAGGACGGCCAGTCGATGTACGGCTACCTGCTCGACCCAGACGGGAAGGTGATCGACGATGGCATCATCTACCGCGTGCAGGCGGACCACTACTTCATCGTGATCAACGCCTCGAACGAGGATAAGGACTGGAGCTGGCTGAACGCGGTGAACGACGGCCACGTGTTGATCGACCGGGAGCGCCCGTGGGTCGCGCCGGAGGCAAAGGCGGTGTTGCACAACTTGAAGGACCCGGCGATGGGTGCGCACCAGAAGCGCGACATCGCCCTGCAAGGCCCGGCGTCGATCAAGACGCTCCAGGCACTGACCGACGACCCGGCGCTCAAGGCGGCGCTGGCGCGCGTGCGCCGCACCGACGTGATCGCGTGCGAGCTGGCGGGCATCCCGTTGGTGATCGCCCGCACGGGCTACACCGGCGAGGAGTGGGGCTACGAGATTCTGGTGCATCCCGACCAGACGGTCGATCTGTGGAACGCGATTTTGGAGGCGGGCGCACCCTTCGGTGTGAAGCCGGCCGGGCTGGCGGCGCGCGACTCGACGCGCACGGAGGCGGGGCTGCCGCTCTACGGGCACGAGCTGGCCGGCCCGTTCGACATCAGCCCCATCGAAGCGGGGTTCCCCGGCTACGTCAAGTACCACAAGCCGTTCTTCGTCGGGCGGAACGCGCTGCTGGCGCAGGAAGAGAAGCGCGCGCGTGAATTGATCCGCTTCCGCGTCGCCGAGAAGGGCGTGCGTCGCCCCAACACCGGCGATCCCGTGGTCAACAAGAAGGGCAAGCAGATCGGCGTGGTCACCAGTTGCTCGATCGATACCGAAGGGTACCTGCTGGGCCTGGCCATCGTCGAGAAGCGATACACCGAGCCGGAGACCTCCATCGCCATCTTCACCCTGGGCGGGAAGACACTGGAGGAGGCACTGATGACGGGCGGCCGCGTCGCGCTGCCGGTCGAGGCGACGATCCTGACGCGTTTCCCAGAAAAGGAAGGGGAAAAGCAGATTAGGCAGGTTGCAGATTAGGCAGGTTGCAAATTAGGCAGATTGCAATCTGCAACCTGCAATCTGCATAAGGAGTCACTCGATGACAACCAACCGTTCCTACCGCCTGGCCCTTTTCAGCACGTTGTACTTCGCCCAGGGCGCGATGATGAGCTACTTTCTCACGTTCAACATCCTCTACCTGGGGGAGTTCGGGTACACTGAAGGAGATGTCGGCATCTTCCAGGCTGTACTGGCCGTGCCGTTCGTGCTGAAGATATTTCTCGGCATGCTCAGCGACGCGGTCAACCTCTTTGGAATGGGCCACCGCAAGCCGTACATCCTCCTGGGCCTGCTGCTGCAGGCCGGGGCGGTGCTGATCCTGGCAAACGTCTCGCCGGCGGACGGGCTGGGAGCGTTTGCGGTCGTTGCCTTTCTCGCCTCCATCGGTATGGCGATGTACGACACCTGCACCGACGGCCTGGCCCTCGATCTGACGCCGAAGGAAGAATACGGCACAGTCCAAGGCATCATGGTCGGGGCCAGAGCCGCCGGAATCCTGGCGCTGTTGCTGGCGGGGGGGACGATTGCGGAGGCAGTCGGCTGGCCGTGGCTGTTCTACACCGTTGCCTTTCTGACGCTGCTTGCGGGACTGGTCGTTCTACCGTTCAAGGAAGACCCCGCTCTGACGCAAAGACAGCCGTTCGAGTGGCGCGCTTTCAAGGCCTTCGGGCGCGGGGCGGTGATGATGCTGGCCGGTGTCGGGTTCATCTATGCCCTGGCCATCGACGGCATCTACACCTTCCTCAGCGACCACCTGCGCGACGTGATGGCCATTTCGCTGGGCAGCGTCGGGCTGCTGATTGCACTGGCCATGGCAGGCCGCATCCTCGGTGCGCTCTCCAATAGCTGGCTCACCGACCGCATCGGCCACAAACGCAGCTTGTGGGTCGCCGTCGCGCTGACCAGCGCGGGCAGCCTGGGGCTGGCGCTGGGGGGCGGCATACCGATGATCGCACTCTCCGGCTTCCTCTTCGGGCTGGCCTATGGCTACTACAACGCCGTCTACGCCGCCGTAGCGATGGACTTCAGCGACCCGCACATCTCCGCCTCGATGTTCGCCATCTTCATGATGTTCATCAACCTGGGCACCGTCGGCGGGCAGATGCTGGGCGGCACGCTGACCGAGACCCTCGGCTTCGGCGCGATGACCCTGGTGATGGGCGGCATCAACCTGCTCAACCTGCTGCTGATCTTCGGCATCTTTCGAAAGGAACGCGGCTAAGTGGAAAAACCCACCGTTTTCGTCACCCGGCGCATTCCCGAGGCGGGCCTACGGCTGGTGCGCGAGGCGTGCGAGATGCGCCTGTGGGAAGGCGCGCTGCCCCCACCCCGCGACGTGCTGCTGCGCGACGTGCGCGATTGCGCCGGCCTCTTGTGCCTGCTGACCGAGACGATCGATGCCGAGGTGATGGACGCCGCACCGCGCCTGCGCGTGATCAGCCAGATGGCCGTGGGCGTCGACAACGTCGACCTGGCCGCCGCCAGCGCACGCGGCATCCCGGTGGGCCACACCCCCGGCGTGCTGACCGAGGCCACCGCCGACTTGACCTTCGCCCTGCTTTTGGCCGCCGCCCGGCGCATCCCCGAGGGCATCGAGCATGTGCGCAGCGGGGAATGGAAGACGTGGGATCCGCTGGCGCTGCTGGGAGCAGCCGTGTGCGGCGCGACGCTGGGCATCGTTGGGATGGGGCGCATCGGCGCTGCCGTGGCACGCCGTGCCCGCGGGTTCGACATGACGATCATCTACACCGACCACGAGCGCAAGCCACACCTGGAGGCGGAGTTGGGCGTGGTCTACGCGTCGCTGGACGAGCTGCTGGCGCGTTCGGACTTCGTCAGCCTGCACTGCCCGTTGACCGAAGAGACGACGCACCTGATCGACGCGGACGCACTGCGCAAGATGAAAGCGACGGGCATCCTGGTCAACGCCGCCCGCGGGCCAGTGGTCGATACGGCCGCGCTGCTCCAGGCATTGGAGGAGGGCTGGATCGCCATGGCCGCCCTGGACGTGACCGATCCCGAGCCGCTGCCGGCCGGGCATCCCCTGGCCCACCGCGCCGACTGCATCGTGGTGCCCCACGTCGGCAGCGCCACCGTCGCCGCGCGCGAGCGCATGGCCACCATCGCGGCACAGAATCTGCTGGCGGGTCTGCGCGGAGACCCGCTGGTCCACTGTGCCAACTGCGCGCGGTAAAACAACCCTTGACAGCCGGCTCAATTTCGATATAATAAGAAACAATTACACAACCGAAACGTAGGCCAGAAGGGAACCCCGAGCACGCGGCTTGTCTTCTGGCCTTTTTCGTGCTCCTCGTCGGACGTATGCCTCGTCGGCCGGATCCCTGACCACCTGGGGATGCCGGCCGTTGCATTGAACAACACAGCACAACGCAGCAGGAGGAAACATTATGCACACAACGCGCACCCCTCGTATCGTACTGGCTATCATTGTAGCCGCCCTCGTACTGGCGACCGGTTTGCAGCAAGGGCGGACCCAGGCCGCGCCTGCCGCGAGCGTCCTGTACGTCGACGCGGCGGGAACGTGCGGCGGGGCAAGCCCCTGCTACGCCACGATCCAAGACGCCGTCGACGACGCCTCCGACGGCGACGAGATTCGTGTGGCAAGCGGTTCGTATACCGACCTGCACACGCGCGGCGGCACGACGCAAGTTCTCTACGTCGACAAGTCGCTTACCCTGCGCGGCGGGTACGACCCCGGCGACTGGGATACGCCCGTGTGGATGTCAACCGTCGGCGCTGGAAACCTCGGGCGCTGCATTGTCATCACCGGCACGATCACCGTCACCCTGGAGCGTATCACTATCACCGGTGGGCAGCCAATCGGTGACGACGTTGAGAATGATGGCAGCGGTGTTGGGGGTGGAATCGCCATCTTCGGCTCCACGGTCACCATCTCCGATGCCTGGTTCTTCGAGAACGGCATCTACCGCACCAACGGTCTCCCCGCGCCAGCCGCCCGCGTGGACGGAGCAGGCATCTACGCCGAAAACGCCACGCTCACCGTCACCGGCAG
>JAFGOJ010000183.1 GCA_016926575.1 Anaerolineae bacterium
CCCTGCACCCCGCCGGGGAAACGGGTAAACCTGCGGTTTACCTTCCGGTTCCCCCGGACCCCTTCCGCAAATGGGTTTCGGTCAATGATGCCGTTGGTAGGAGACGGTCTCAGACCACCTCCTACTGGCAACCGTTCCGGTCTAAAATCCCAAGAACCGCTGCCGTTGGTCGGCGCTCAACATACTGATGACGTTGGGAATCTCGGCCAGCTGCTCCTGCGGCACCCCGTCCAACACCACGCGCACCGCTTGAACGGCTTGCGCCTTGGCCGGGTCCGCTTCGAGCTGCGCCATCAGGCGGCCCGCCTGCCCCAGCGTCATCTGCGCGATGAGCTCGTTCGGCGACACACCTACCGACTCCAACATGTCGAATGCCTGGCGCAGAGTCGCCACACTGACACCCCGTTTCTCCAGCTCAGGCACCACGTAGTCGTTGAAGAACTTGGCATCCAGAATCGACTGCCGCCCCGCCTCGACCTCGCGCATCTCCTTCCACAGGTTCCGCCCTTTGACCAACCCCTCGATGATGCTATGGGTCAGTTCGGTGCCGCCCCAGCCGATGATGGCCGCCGTCGCCAACCAATCGACCAGCGTGCCCAGGGTAAAGTCGTCGAAAATCCCCCCAACGTTCAAATCGAACAAGAGCAAGTTGGGCGAAGAAAAAAGTACGTCCAGACCCAGCAGGCGGAAGAAGCGGAAGTTGGTCAGACACACCGCTGCCGCCGCGAATCCGGTCCCAATCCATTGAGAGCGGACTTTCTTTTGGGAAACGTAACTGGGGACCTTTGCATCTGCCACCCCTGCCTTATTGGGCCAGCTTCCGGCCTGCTCGTATCGCTCCCAAAACACCTCCAGCACCCGCTCGACGAACGTGGCGATGGCAAGCAAGGGAGCCAACGTCACCCACAGGCTATCTTGAACCGCATCGCCCTCCTGCGCGAGTGGCGCAGCCCAGGCGACGGTCGTCGTGAGGGCCAACAGGGCCAGGGTAACGAGTCCAACCCTCACAACTTTCTGTTTCATTGCTCAGCCTCCTTATCCGATGTAGGGCGGGTTTCCAACCCGCCGACCCCTACGGCATGTTCGTCCATTGGTTGCGAGCACATCGCCGCCAATAGGCGCTCGGTCGATTGTTTGGTGCCGGGTTCCTGCTCCCCGGCCGGGCCGACGCAAGCCGGGCAGCCGTCGCTGCAGGGACACGAGCGCACCCGCTCCAGCGAAGCCGCCAGCAAAGGACCGAACAGGTCATACAGCCGCGCACTCAGCCCAGCCCCGCCCCGCACCTGATCGTAGAACGTGACGCGCGGCCGCCCCGTCTCTGCCGCGCGCGCCTCGACGACCGATCCCATGTCCCCCGGCGCGCACAGCAGGTACAATGGAGCCAGGTGACGCAGCACGTAGGCCAGCCCAGAGAGCGCGCTGCGCGCGCCGTGCGCCCGCTCCGCCTGCCGGTGGCAAGCGGCGCACAGCGTGACCAGATTCTCCAGGGCATTCGCCTGACGGTACGCCTCGTTGCGGCCCGGCACGTAACCGAAGGTGAGAAACGGCGTGACGTGGTGGACGTCGTGCTGGCGCTGTTCCCGCTCCGGCGCGTTGCAGTGACGGCAGCGGTAACCGTCGCGGGCCCGCGCGGCGTCCCGCTGTGCGGGCCAGTCGGGGCCGTAGTCGGTACGCGGGCGCAGCACGCCCTGCGCCTGCATCTGCTCTACCAGCGCCTCGCTCAAATCGAGCCACGCCCCCACCGTCTGCAACGTCTGCTCGGGCAGATCGATCTCGCCCCAGCCCAGCACCTCATGCGTGTAGCGGCGAATCTGGCGGTAGCCGGTGGCCCGGCTGATCACCTCCAGCTCCCCCGCATGAGCGACCCACCCCGTCTCCTCGCGCGCGACGGTCGTCTCTAACACACGCACCGCGGTCGTCGCACTGGCGCGGGTGTAGTAATCCAGCTCCCGCGCGCGCACCTGGGCCAGCCCGCGCTCCCAATCCAGCTCCTCCACCAGGTACGTCTCAGCCTCGTGCAGGTAGACCGCGCCGGGGTGGACCAGCGTCGGCGCGCTGGGCCGGTCGATCTGGCCGATCACCTGCGGCGGGTCGGCGGCCACGTCCTGGATGACGACCGTATCCGGGCCACCGGCGCGCAGGCCGACCGCCCGCGCCGGGTATTCCTCGCCGATCCAGGTCACCCGGCCGTTGGTGCGATGCAGCACGCCCTCGTCCACCAGCAAGTCGAGCAATGCGCCTACGTCGCCGAACGCGCCGAAGGGCTCGCCCGCCTCGAACGGCAGCTCGTAGGCGGCGCAGGCGAGATGGTCGAGCAGGAGCGCCAGGTTGTCGGGGTCGAGCAGCGCCTCCTCCACCGGGCGCTCGAAGAAGTAGCGCGGGTGGGCCGCCAGGTACTGGTCAAGCGGAAGCGGGCTGGCGATGAGCACCGCCAGCGACTGCCCGGCGCGCCGTCCGGCGCGCCCGGCCTGCTGCCACGTGCTGGCGACGGAGCCGGGATAGCCCACCATCACGCAAGCAGTCAACGCGCCGATGTCGATGCCCAGTTCCAGCGCGTTCGTCGCCACGACCATGCGCACCGCCCCGGCGCGCAGGCCCTGCTCGATCTCGCGGCGCTGGGTGGGCAGGTAGCCGCCGCGGTAGCCGCGCACGCGGGCCGGGTCGCTGCCCTGTGCCCGCGCCAGGTCTTGCAGGTAACCCAACAGCACCTCGGTTGTCAGGCGGGCACGGGCGAAGAGAATCGTCTGCACGTCCCGCCGCAACAGGTGCTCGGACAGATCGACCGCGGCCAGTAGGGACGAGCGCCGGATGCCCAGCTCGCGGTCCAACAGCGGCGGGTTGTAGATGACGAAGTGCTTCTCGCCGTGGGGCGAGCCGTCGTCGACAACGGCCTGCACCGGCGCTTCGACCAGCCGCTCGGCCAGTGCCTGGGGATTGGCGATGGTGGCCGAGGCACACAGGAAGCGTGGGTCGGCACCGTAGAAGCGGCAGACGCGGCGCAGCCGGCGCAGCACGTTCGCCACGTGGCTGCCGAAGACGCCCCGGTAGACGTGCAGCTCGTCCAAAACGACCCAACGCAGGTTGGAGAAGAAGCGCGCCCAACGGGTGTGGTAGGGCAACATACCGGCGTGGAGCATATCGGGGTTGCTGACCACGAGCCGCGCCTCGTTGCGGATGGCGCGCCGGTGCGAGGAGGGCGTGTCGCCGTCGTAGGGGCGCAGGGCAATCGGCGCTTGCAGAGCGGCGATCAAGGGCTCCAGTGCGGCCAACTGGTCGTGCGCCAGGGCCTTGGTGGGAAAGAGGTAGAGCGCGCAGGCAGCGGGGTCGTTCAACAACGTGTCGAGGACGGGCAGGTTGTAGGCCAGCGACTTGCCCGACGCGGCAGGCGTGGCCTGAACGACGTTGCGCCCCTCCAGAGCGGCGCCCATCGCCTCGGCCTGGTGCGTGTAGGGTGCATCGATCCCCAGCCTGCGGGCCACATCGACCAGCCGCGGGTCGAGGTCGGCGGGCCAGGCAACCGTACGCGCCGGGCGGGCGGGGAGGCGCTCCCAAGCCGCCACGCAGCGCATGAAGGCGGGGTCGGCCCGGATGTAGGCGATGAGGCTGGTCAAATCATCCACAATTCGACTGAGAAGCCGATGTGGATGGCGAACGAACCAGTTCGTTGATCCAGATGGGCCGGTCGGGGACATAGACGGTGACGGCGACGAGTTCTTCCGTGTCGGCATAGTCACACACGATGTGGATTTCGATGTCGAACCTGGCGCTCGGCCCCACGACGAGCACCCGTTTCCGGTCGCAGTAGTGTTCGAGAATCTTGCCGTTGAAGATGGCGTGGAAGACGTCTCTGGCATGTAGGCTTTCTTTGTTCGCCTCGCGCAGCGCGTGGTCCGAAAGGCGCATATATCGAAAATAGGTCAACAGGTCTTCAAGATCGGTGAAATACATCGCACGACCTCCAAGATCATCCGGTTCATTCAGCGCACCGGAAGCGTGAAGAAGAAACGGCTACCCCTCCCAACGTCGCTTTCGACCCCCACCTGACCGCCGAGCTTTTCGACCACCCGCCGCACCAGGTCTAGCCCCAGGCCATACTCCAAGGCGTGTGCCCGGTCACCGGGTGCGAAGAGGCGCACCTGATCCTCCGGCGCGAGGCCCGGCCCGTTGTCGCGCACCCAGAAGCGAACGGTGCCATCGCCCTGGTCGGCCGCGCCGATCTCGATCCGGGGCGGCCGCCCGCCGTATCGAATGGCATTGTCGATCAAGTTGACCCACACCTCTTCGATCCACGGTGCGTGCCCCAACGCGACGGGCCACTCGCCCGGCAGGATGATCTGGGCACTCTGTTCCTCGACCATATACTCCAGGCGTGCCAGCGATTCGGCCACCAGGCGGCCCATATCCAGCGGCCCAACCTGCGCCTCGACCTCGGCAGCAAGCTCCGTGGGGGTCTGCAGCAGCTCGTCGATCACCCGCACCATTGCGCGCCCGCGCTGGACGATGACGTGCAAGTAGCGGCGCAGCACCTCATCCGACAGCGCCGCGTAATCCTCCTCCAGGAGCTGCGCAAAGCTGACCGAAAGCCCCAGCGGCGCGCGAATGTCCTCGTACAAAACACGCGTGAAGGCGCTCAGCCGCTCGTGACACACTTGAAGGTCGGCCGTGCGCTGGCGCAGCGTTTCCTCCAACTGCACCACCTGCAGCCGCAAATCCGCCGCTTCGACAGTAAACTCATCCCCCGCCTTAACGTGATCCGCCATTGCGTCCCCCCTTCCGAAAACCGCTGAACATCAGGGCCCGCAAACCCCTCATCTTCTTCCTTCGAAGCACCCCAGGCGCACAGCCTGATCAGTTACCGAAAGTATAGGGCAATTTGAAGGGGAAGTCAACAAAGGTATTCTGGGAGAAGATGCGCCGCCCGCCGCGCCCTCTGACGTCCAAAATCTGCGCGTTGGCGAAGTAGGGGAAATCGAACGCGGTGACGTCTCCGGCAGCTTTGCCGGGGATGGGCATCAGCCGCGCCGTGAGCGGCTTGTCGGCCACCACGGCCAGCGTCGCCACGTCGAGCAGAATCGCCGCCAGTTCGTCCGCCGACGTGTCGCCGGGCAGAGGGATCGTGTCTAGCCCGGTGCCGCACACGGCCGAGTAGAGCAACAAGCTGTCGAGCGTGAACAACCTGTCCCGGCTGCGCTGGGCCAGGGTCGTGTCCTCCAACACCGGCAGCATCACGCCGGAGAAGCCGCAATGAGGGAATCGGGCTTCACGGAGCACCTGGGTGATGAACGCCACGGCAAACAGCGTTCCGCTGCTGCCAAAGGCGTCCACGCCGAGGGCTTCGATGGCCCGGCCGATGCTGCGCGCCGTCTCCGGAAACGGCGCCGGCGAAAAATCGATCCCGCCAAAACGAATGCCAAACGTATTCTCCAGCGTCGCGGCGACCCTGGTCATCGTCACGGCAGCTTGCTCCACCGCCTCACGCAGAGCTACGCGGGCCTCGGCCAGCGTAGCGACCCCTTCGAAGGCGGTGACCGCCAGGTCGGCGGCGTCGGTGGCGATGGAGAAGGCCGCCTGCGGCCCACGATGGAACGCCGCCGGGAAGAACGGCGTGCCGGCGTCGCAGTTCGCCAGCACTGCCAGACGCAGGTTGCCGAATCCTTCGGGCGTGGTGCGGGCGATGTCGGCGATGGCTTGAGCGGCGCGGTCGATGGCGGCCAGGTTGATCCCCGACCCCGGCGCAGCAACCAGCACCGAGGCAAATGCCATCTCCGTCTGCCGGATGACGTCGGGGATGGCGTCCACGTAGCTCAGGTCGGCGTCGGGGCGCGTGGCGTCGACGGTGCCGATGGAACAATAATCGACGCCATGGGCCTGGCACGTCGCCTCCAGGGCTTGGGCGAAAGGAGCAGCCGCCCTCGCATCGCGCAGAATCTCAGGGAAGGGCTGGGTCGCCAGGCGAACCGTCTGCACCGGCAGGCCGGCCGCCTCGAAACGCGCCCGTGCTGCCTCCTGAAACGCCTCGATACGTCCAAAATCGCTATGGTCGAGCGGGTCGCTCAACGATGTACCCAGGGTCACCGATCGAATGTTCATCTCAAAGAAAATAATAACACAGAGCGACAGTTGGCACAACCCCCCCAAGTGTCGCAAGAATCATACGTCCATGCGGCTTTACAACACATTTAGCACATTCCTTCTACGGAGTTTTGCACACCCCGGCCCTATAATCCTTCAAACGTGGGAAAATACGTGTCTTCTCAAAAAGTGGGGATGGGGGTTTTGCGGGCGGCTTCGCCGCCCGCAAAACCCCCATCTTCTCCCCGCTTTATTGAGAAGTTA
>JAFGOJ010000184.1 GCA_016926575.1 Anaerolineae bacterium
CCCACGTCACCGCAGACCAGGCGGTCCATCGGGCGGGCGCGTTCCATGTCGGCCTTGACCGCGGCAACGGCTTTCGCCTGGTCGGGCGTTTCCATGTAGGGGAACGAGGCCTCCAGCTCCGCCTGCCAGGCGGTGTCGGGGCTGAAGGCGTGGCCCGGCGCGAGTTCGCGCGCGGCGTACAGCTCCAGCATCTCGCGGGCGATCTCTTCCACCGCCTCGCGGGTGCGGCCCTTGACCTGCGCCCAGCGGGCCGAGCCGAGCCGGTCGAGCGCGGGCGCGTGGTCGTCGGCCCCCACGTAGCGGGTGATACGGTCGGCCTGGTAGACGGGGACGTAGAGCTTGTCGTCCTCGGCGTACTCCACCATCAGGTACTCGCGTTCCTCGCCGTCCATCGTGTAGGAGAGCAAGCCACGGAAGATGCCGATGCCGTAGTCGATGTGCACGACGGGCGTGCCGGGAGTCAGGTCGGCGTAGAGCGATTCAGGGGCGGTGCGGCGGCGACGCAGCGGACGGCGCGGTTCGGGCATGCGCCAGCCGAAGATCTCCGCATCGGTCAGCACGCGCAGGGGCGGCAGGTCGGCGGAGGGGGAGATGGCGTGGAGCGCCCAGCCTTCGTCCAGCGGCCCCTGAACGAAGGTCAGGCCGGCGCGGGGAGGCTCGGCCAGCCACTCGACGGGCAGGAGCGGCTCGTGCTCATCGGACCACAGCTCGGCCAGGCGGCGCGCCTGGCGGCTGGCGACGACGACCTGCTCGCCGGCGAGGAGCGCCTTGTCCACGTCGCTCAGCAGGGTACCGAGCTGCCCGCCGTACCTCGGGGCCGGACGAAACAGCGCGGCGAGGGCGTTGTCGACCTCCTCACCGTGCCCCAGGACGAGCATCGAACGGTCGGCCAGGCGCTCTTCCCAATCAGCCCAGGTCAGGTAGGGCAGGGGGTAATCGGGGGGCAGCGCGCGCTCCTGCGCGGCGGCGGCGCGCAGTTCCAGGGCGTGCTCTTCGATCTCAGCCCATCCCTCGGCCAGCTCTGCCGGATCGTCCAGCACCAGGATGCCGTCAGCGGGCAGGTAGTCGATCAGGCTGGCGGGATGGCTGTAGAAGTAGGGCAGGTAGAACTCCATACCGGGGCAGGGCACGCCGGCTTCGAGCGCCTCACGGTGAGCGTTCAGCTCTTCGGCTGCCTCGGGCGGGTGGTCGGCGTCGAACCAGGCGGCGAGCGTCTGTGCCACACGCGGGCCGTGGCGCGGGAGTGGTTCGCGGGCGGGGGAGAGGGTGATCGACTCGCGCCGCCCTTCGGAGCGTTGGGTAGCCGGGTTGAAGTCGCGGATCGACTCGATCTCGTCGCCAAACAGCTCGATGCGCACGGGGCGCGCTTCGGCGGGCGGGAAGACGTCCAGGATGCCGCCGCGGTGGCTGAACTGTCCGGGCGCTTCCACGACGCTAACCGGTTCGAGTCCGATCCCGGCCCAGCGGCGGACGGTCTGCTCCAAGTCGATCGACTGGCCCACGTCGAGCGGGCGCGTGTTCATTTTGAACTGCTGGACGGGCAGCGTCGGCTGCATCAGTGCTCGCGCCGAGGTTACGATGACGATGCCACGCTGCTCTTGAGGCAGCGTCAGGAGGCCGTGGAGGATCGAGAGGCGGCCGGAGACAGCCTCCTGGCTCCATGGCGTCCGTTCGTAGAAAGCGGCGGGCGGTTCGGGGAAGCGCAGCACGCGTTCCGGCCGGGGGTGCCAATGGCAGAGGGATTGGTGGAGCGTGCGGGAGCGCTCAACACTGCCGGCGATCACCAGCAGGGGGCGCGCCAGGTCGATGGAGAGCGCGGCCAGCAGCGTCGGGCGGGCGGCGCGCAACAAGCCCAACGGCAGCGAGGTGCCGACGGTTTCCAAATCCTTTCGCAGGGTGTGATAAGAGGGCAGAGCACTACACCAGGCCAGCAATCCAGACACGTTCATAGGGACAACACCAGCTTCGTCAGTTATAGCGATTCATCGCCGCGTCGATCCCTTCCACCAGCCAGGTTTCGATGGCGGCAATGGCGCGTTCCAGTGCATCCTCGACGAGCAGCTGCTCGTCGGCAGAGAAGTTCTGCAGCACGTAATCGGCGGGGTCCATGCGCCCCGGTGGTCGGCCGATGCCCACCCGCAGGCGGGGGAAGTCTTGGCGGCCTACGTGTTGGATGATCGAGCGCATGCCACGGTGACCGCCGCTGCCGCCATCTGGGCGCAGGCGCAGGGTGCCCGGCGGCAGGTCGAGGTCGTCGTAGATCACCAAGAGCCGGGTGGGGGGGAGCTTGTAGAATTGGAGCAGGCGGGCGACGGGCCCGCCGCTTTCGTTCATGAACGTGCGGGGCATCGCCAGGACCACCCGATGAGAGGAGAGCGCGCCCAGAGCGACGCGGGCGTTTTTTTGATTGCGGTCGAACGTCAGCCCGTGCACTTCTGCCAGGCGCTGCAAGCACAAAAAGCCCACGTTATGGCGATTGCGCGCATAACGGGGGCCGGGATTGCCTAGGCCAACGACAAGAAAAGGGGATTCGTTTGCTATTCTTTTCTCCACGGCAGCGGCAGGTCAATATCGATATTGAGGAGTCGCGTGCGCAGAAGGTGGCGGATGGCTGCTTTCAGGAAAACGTAGATGCCCCAACA
>JAFGOJ010000020.1 GCA_016926575.1 Anaerolineae bacterium
CAGGTGGGGTCGTACGAGCCGCTGGTGTACAGCGACAACGGTGAGCCGAGCGCGACGCGCTACGACGGCGGTGCGTTCAAGTCGATGTACCTGGCCTTTCCGTTCGAGTGGCTGCCGAACGTGGCGGACCGCGCCGAGCTGATGGGCACGGTGCTGCAAGAGTGGTTTGGGTGCGAGCTGCCGTGCATTGGGGTGGAGGGCGTGGCGGTCGACGGTCCGCCCGAGGTGCAGATCGGCCAGTCGGGTACGTTCACCGCGACGGTGGAACCGGGCCACGCCAACGAGCCGGTGGAGATCACGTGGAGCAACGGCACGACCGCGACCACGAGCGTCTACAACTGGGAAGAGCCGGGATGGCACACGGTGGCGGTGACTGCGACCAACTGCTATGGCGGTGCGGCGGCGAGCGCGACGTACGACGTGCTGGTGACGTGCGACGCCGTGACGATTGCGACGATCTCGGGCCCAACGGAGCTGGCGCTCTACGAACAGGGGACGTTCGAGGTGGCGGTGGCACCGCCGACGGCGACGGTGCCCGTCGATGTACTGTGGAGCAACGGCGCGACGACGACGTCGACCACGTACAGCTTTGCCACCCCTGGCGTGCACACGCTGGCCGTCACGGTCACGAACTGTGCCGGCACGGCTGCTGTGGTCGACACGTTCGACGTGCTGGTGACGTGCGACGGCGTGACCGGCGCGACGATCTTGGGACCGGCGATGCTGGTGGTCGACGAGGTGGGGGCGTTCGAGGTGAGCGTCCAGCCGCCGACGGCGACACTGCCGATCGACGTCGAGTGGAGCAACGGCGCGACGACGACGTCCACCACGTACGGCTTTGCGACGCCGGGGGTGCACACCGTTGCCGTCACGGTCACTAACTGTGCCGGCACCGTGGTCGTGGTCGAAGCGATCGAGGTGCTGGCGTGTGACGTTGTGACCGGCGCGACGATCTCGGGGCCCGCCGATCTGATGCTGTACGAGGCCGGCGCTTACCAGGTGGCGGTCGCGCCGCCGGATGCGACGCCGCCGGTGGATGTAGTGTGGAACAACGGCGCCACGACGACGAGCACGCTTTACACCTTTGCCGATCTCGGCCCGCAGACGGTGGCGGTGACGGTCACCAACTGCGCGGGGGCCGCGGTGGTGACAGATACACTCGGCGTGACGGTGACGTGCGCCGGGGTGACCGGCCTGTCGCTATCCGGGCCTGGGGAGCTGTTCGTGGACGAGGTCGGCACCTACCAGGTGAGCGTTGAGCCGCCCGCGGCGACGCTGCCGATCGAGCTGATCTGGAGCAGTGGGGTCACCGGCACGGAAGCGGTGTACAGTTGGGCGGCACCGGGAGACTATAGCGTCGTCGTGACGGTGACCAACTGCCTGGGCACGGCGGTCGTGACCGATACCCTGGCCGTGCACGTGCGCGCGGCGAGGAGCTATGTGTACCTGCCGGTTGTGTTAAGGGCCGGGCCATAGTTCTGGGCATAAACAGGACTGATGGGTTTCGGAAAGCAGAGCGAAGTGACCTTCACTTGCGCAGGTGGGGGTTGCTTCGCTTCGCTCGCAATGACATCGACTTTGCAGGCATAGTTGCCAGGGTGGGGCAAACGTATTTGGGTCGGCGGCTGCACATGCCGGGTGTGGAGGAGGCCCGACCTTGGGCGGGGACGCTTTGGCGCGTGAAGCCACCCCGAGCAAGCTCGGGCCTCCATCTTGTCCGAAAGCTCATATGCGTTCGCCCTGGTTGCCAGGCCGATAGCTGTTGACCAGTGCATCCTGGTGTGCTACAATCACCAGGCAAGAGGGGAAGAGCAAGTAGACGAACGGGAACAGGAGATGGTGATGGAGCTTGAGCTGGCTTATGGGCGGCAGGGACTGCGGGTCGAGCTGCCGGATGAGGTGACGGTGATCGAGCCGCGGTTCGTGGCGGGGCTGGAGGATGAGCGGGGGGCGATCGTGGAGGCGCTGCGGGCGCCGATCGGGACGGCGCCGTTGGGGGAGATGGTGAGGCCGGACGACACGGTGGCGATCGTGTTCAGTGACCTGACGCGGCCGATGCCGAACGACAGGGTGCTGCCGGTGCTGCTGGACGAGATCGCGGCGGCGGGGGTGCCGGACGAGCAGGTGACGCTGATCAACGGGCTGGGGACGCACCGGGCGCAGACGCGGGCGGAGCTGGAAGAGATGCTGGGGGCGGAGGTGGTGGCGCGCTACCTGGTGGTGCAGCACGATGCGGGGCACGACCAGAACCTGGTAGAGGTGGCGCGCAACAGCGCAGGGACGCCGGTGAAGGTGAACCAGGCGTACGTGAACGCGTCGTTTCGCATCCTGACAGGGTTCATCGAGCCGCACCTGTTCGCCGGGTTCAGCGGCGGGCCGAAGGCGGTGCTGCCGGCGATTGCGGGGGCTGAGGCAATCCTGGATAACCACGGGCCGGAGATGCTGGTGGATCCGAAGGCGACGTGGACGGTGACATGTGGCAACCCGCTGTGGGAAGAGATGCTGCGGGTGGCAAAGGCGACAGAACCGGATTTTCTGCTGAACGTGACGCTGAACCAGAAGCGCGAGATCACGGGGGTGTTTGCAGGGGAGATGGAGGCGGCGCACGCGCGAGGGTGCGAGTTCGTGCGCGGGACGGCGGTGCAGGAGGTGCCGGAGGCGTTCGACGTTGTCATAACCTCGAACAGCGGCTACCCGCTCGACCTGAACCTGTACCAGGCGGTGAAGGGGATGTCGGCGGCGGCGCTGATCGTCAAGCCCGGGGGCGATATCGTCGTGGCGGCAGAGTGTTGGGATGGCATCCCGGACCACGGCGAGTACAAGCGGATGCTGTGGGAGGCGGATTCTGTAGAGGAACTGCTGGCGCGGGTGACGGCGCCGGGGTTCCGGTGCCTGGACCAGTGGGAGGCGCAGATCCAGGGGCAGGTGCAGCGGAAGGCGCGGGTGCACGTGTACGCGGATGGGTTGTCGGATGAGGAGCTGCGGCGGGCGCTGGTGATCCCGTGCCGGTCGATCGAGGAGACGGTGGCGGCGATTCGCGCGGCAAAGCCGGGGGCGACGATCGCGGTGCTGCCGGATGGGCCGCAGACGGTGCCGGTGGTGAGTGGGTAGATTGGTAGATTCGGGCTTCGG
>JAFGOJ010000185.1 GCA_016926575.1 Anaerolineae bacterium
GACTACGCGCCGCAGTGGGGCGATCTGGCCCCGCGCGACGTCGTGGCGCGTGCCATCCACCGCGAGATGATCGAGCATGACTACCCGCACGTCCTCTTGGACATCCACTCCGTGCTCTCGCCCACGCGCATCCGCGAGCGCTTCCCCACCATCCACGCGCAGTGTCTGAGCCTGGGACTCGACATCACCCGCCAGCCGATCCCGGTCGTCCCGGCAGCGCACTACTTCTGCGGCGGGGTGTGGACCGATCTGTGGGGCCAGACAAGTATGGCGAACCTGTACGCCGTAGGCGAGGTGGCCTGCACGGGCGTCCACGGAGCCAACCGGCTGGCAAGCACGTCGCTTTTGGAAGGGCTGGTGTGGGGCACGCGCGCGGCGCGCAGCATTGCCGGGCGCGACCCCCTGCCCGTCATCGCGCCCGAGGCCGTTCCGTGTTGGGAAGAGGAAGGGTTGCAGGAGGAGGCCGATCCGGCGCTGATCTGGCGCGACGTGCGCACCATCCAGCACACGATGTGGCACTACGTGGGCCTGGCGCGCTCGAAAGCCCGGCTGGCCCGCGCGATCCGCGACCTGTACCACCTGGAAGAGGAAATCGAGAGCTTCTACCGCTCCACGCGCCTGAACGACGCGCTGATCGGACTGCGCCACAGCGTGCAGGCCGCGCTGGTCGTGGCGCGGGCGGCGCACCGCAACCGCTGGAGCCGCGGCTGCCACTACCGCGACGACAGCAAGACCGCCGCACCGATTTAGAAGCTGTAGGGGCGAGCCGCCGGAGGCGGCGAAGCAATCTCCCGGATCGATCGTGGAGATTGCTTCGGGCGCTCCGCGCCCTCGCAATGACCCCATCTGGCACGCGCCGATGTTTTCGAAATAGAGACCATGATTGCTGCGCTCACGACCGATGGACAAAAACCGCCCCTGTCGGTGCGGGTCTCTTGACCCGCCGTTCCGCCCGGTCAGGAGACCGGGCGGAACAAGAGCCCGCTCGGCGCGAGTCCACGACCTGCGCCACCGCCGGGTCACGGACCCGGCGGGAGCAAGAACATGGTCTATTTTCGAAGTAGCACATCCATAAACCAAGGAGGCAATGATGGCCCAGATCAGTCGATTGGCATTCTTCCGCCACTTGCGGGCGGAGCCAAACCAATACATTCTGCATTACCGTGGCGGCAAGGTCGTGCGCAGCGGGGCAGGCGTGGCCTACTGGTTCCACCCGCTCTCCGCGGCCACGGCCCAGGTGCCGGTCGAAGACATCGAGAGCACCTTCGTCCTGCGCGAGCGCTCCGCCGATTTCCAGCAGGTCACGGTCCAGGTGACGCTCACCTACCGCATCACCGACCCGCAGAAAGCGGCCCAGCGCATCAACTTCAGTCTCTCCCTGGACACAGGGGCGTGGCTCGAACAGCCGCTCCAGCGCGTGGAGAGCCTGTGGGCGCGCTGGGCGCAACATCCCGTGCGCGCCTGCTTGGTCGCGCTGCCGCTGGTCGAGGTGGTGCGCGCCGGAGCCGACCGCACCCGCGCGGCGTTGGAGGCAGCGCTGAAGGACAACACCGAGATCGCCGGAATGGGATTGGCACTGGTCGGCGTGCAGGTCGATCAGGTGGCACCGACGGCGGAATTGGAGCGCGCGCTCCAGACGCCCACCCGCGAGGAGATCCAGCAGAAGGCGGACGAGGCGACGTTCCAGCGCCGGGCGCTGGCGGTGGAAAAGGAACGGGCGATCAAGGAAAACGAACTGGCGACGGAGATCGAACTGGCGCGCCGGCAGGAGGAGTTGATCCAGCAGGAAGGAGACAACCGCATGCTGGGCGCGCGTCAGGAGGCAGAGCGCGAGGCGTTCGCCGTCCAATCGGCGGCAGAGCGCGAGGTGATCGCCGCCGAGGGCACCGCGCGCCAGTTGCGCATCCGCGCCGAAGCCGAAGCCGAACGCGGCATCATCACCGCCGAGAGCACCGCGCGCCAAATCCGCATCCGCGCCGAGGCCGACGTGGAAGCACGGCGCATAGCCTTGCAGGTGGAAACCGACGCCGAGGCGCGCCGCGTCGACATGTGGAGAGACGCGCCGCCGTCGGTCGCGCTGGGGCTGGCCGCGCAGCGCTTCGCCGACAAGGTCGAGCGCATCGAGCACCTCAACCTGACCCCCGACCTGTTGGGGCAAACGGTGCAGCGGCTGCTGCTCGATTCGAGCGCACCACAGGCGCAATGAAAGAGAGCCTGCGCCTCCCCCGCGTCGTGCTGGTGACGCGCAAGACGCCGCTGGCGCTGCTGCTGGAACGCCACGGCACCCTGGCGCAGGCGCGGTTCTACCTGAGCTCGCGCGGGCAAGACATCGCCGGGCACGAGGAGAACCACGCCCGGTTCGAGGACGCCCTGACGCTGGTGGTGGGCGAGATTCCGCCCGACCAGCGCCGGGTGCGCCTGGATCGAAGCGATCTGGATCGTTTCTTGTTCGCCCCCGACGACGTGGTCGTGGTGGTGGGGCAGGATGGGCTGGTGCCGAACGCAGCCAAGTACCTGCACGGTCAGTTGACCATCGGTGTCAACCCGGACGCGGACCGGTACGACGGCATCCTCTGCCCACACGCGCCGGCCGCGTTCGGCGCCGCGCTGGCGTGGGTGCAGCAGGGAGAAGGGAAGGGGTACCGCGTCGAGCGGCGGGCGATGGCGCTGGCGGAGCGGGAGGACGGCCAGCGGCTGCTGGCGCTGAACGAGGTCTTCGTCGGCCACCGCTCGCACCAATCGGCGCGCTACCGCATCCGCGCGGGCGAGCAGGAGGAGCGGCAGTCGTCCTCGGGCATCATCTGCGCCACGGGCACAGGCGGCACGGGCTGGGCGCGCTCGCTGGTCGAGCAGTGGCGGCGCGAGATCGCGCTGCCGGGTCCCGAGCATCCGCGGCTGGCGTGGTTCGTGCGCGAGCCGTTCCCGTCGGTCTACACGGGCACGCGGCTCGATTTTGGGTTCGTGGAGGCGGGCGACGCGCTGGTGGTTCGCTCAGAGATGGGCGAGGGGGGCGTCATCTTCGCCGACGGGATCGAATCGGACCACATGCCGTTTCTGGACGGGCACACGCTGCACGTGCGCGTGGCGCAGGAGACGTTGAACCTGGTCATTCCGGCGCAGTGATCAACCCTGCGAACTTCCCGGAAGGTCGGGCCAGCCGAAACGCTCCCAATCCACAGTGTCGTCTTCGAACACCACGCCTTCGTCTTCGAGCAAAGCGCGCTGCAAATCGGCCCAGGGAGCACGGCCGGCGGCGCCGATTTTTCCACGGCTGTTGATGACGCGGTGCCAGGGCACGTCGCTGCCTTCGGGCAGGCTATGCAATGCCCAGACGACGGTGCGCGCGGCGCGCGGGCGGCCCAGCATGCGGGCAATCGTCCCGAAGGAAGCGACCCGTCCCGGAGGGATCTGGCACACAATATGATAGACTCGATCGAAGAAACCGGGCATTAGACTATTCCGAAAATAGCACGCACCCGATCGTCATGCCCGCGAAAGCGGGCATCCATCCGTACGCTAACTGGATTCCCGCTTGCGCGGGAATGACGCCCTTAAACGAACCGTGCGCCCATTTTCGTCCATTGGTTGTGAGCGAAGCGATCATGGGTTCTATTCCGAAAATAGACCGTCTCGATGTAGGGCGGGTTTCAAACCCGCCGACCCTCGGTTACCATGACTTTGCAGGGGCTCCGCCCC
>JAFGOJ010000186.1 GCA_016926575.1 Anaerolineae bacterium
ATGATGGGCTGGACGGACGACGACGCTATCCTGGCGACCGACCGCTACGCCGGCGCCCCCGGCTACCCCGTCGAGACCGAGCCTAACCTGTTCGAGGGACAGGAACCTGCGGCGACCCCCGAGCCCACGGAAGAGCCCACGGAAGAGCCCACTGAGGAGCCGACCGAGGAGCCGACCGAAGAGCCGACCGAGGAACCGACCGAGGAACCGACCGCCGAGCCTGAACCCGAACCCGAACCGGAAGGCGGCCTGAGCCCCATCGTCATCATCGTCATCGTGGTGGTTACCCTCGCCGTCATCGTCGGCGCTGTCTTCCTGCTGCGCAAGAAATAACCTCAAGTAGCCACGTCAAAACGAAAGCAGGGACGCGATTCAATCGCGTCCCTGCCGATGGGTTTTGCTTGTGGTACATATGTGATATACTATCACTGTCGAAACGTGGTGTTGAGGCAGGCAGCGTACAGGCTGTCTGTCTTGCCTCACATATATCCCCGAGGAGGCTGCTATGAAACGAACTGGTTTGATCGTTGGGCTGCTGATCGGTATGCTGGCACTCATCGTCGTCACGGCAGCGGGCGTGGCGGAAGCACAGCCCGCTGCCCAGGCCGACGATGAGAGTTGTCTTTCCTGCCATACCAATCAAGAGGTCCTGGTTGCATTGGCCGTGACCGAGGAGGGTGGCGAAGAACTCTCCGAAGGTGAAGGCTGAGGGGGCGCACTGCCTCCGTTGGAGGCATGGGAAGTCGTCTTAATTGACGGTGAAGCGTATGCCGAAGACGTTCACGCATCTATCGGCTGCACGACGTGTCATGGTGGGACGAGTGGGACCGAGGATATGGAAGCGGCCCACACAGGCGTGGTGCGTGACCCCGATCCCGCAACGTGCGGAACCTGTCACTCCGAGATTGTAGGGACCGCTGCAGATAGCTTGCACTGGTCCTTGCAAGGGTACATGGGCGTGCTCGAAGCGCGTGGCTCCGCAGAGACGATGCCGCAGTTGATGGAGGCCTACGAAAATCACTGCGCTACGTGTCACGCGTCGTGTGGGCAGTGCCACGTCAGCCGGCCCACCAGCGCCGGAGGCGGTCTGCTCAACGGGCACGTCTTCCGCGGCACCCCGCCGCCATACTCCACCTGCACCGGCTGCCACGGCAGCCGCATCGAGAGCGAGTACAAGGGCAAGAACGAGAACGAAGCGGGCGGCACCTACCCCGCCGACGTTCACTACAATCCCGGCGGAATGAACTGCAACGACTGCCACACGGGCGACGAGATGCACGGCACGATGGGCGCGGTCGATGACCGCTACGACGGCGGGGTCATTCCCTCTTGCAGCGACGAAGGCTGTCACGAGGGTATCGGCAACGGCGACGGCATTGCCCAACACACGCCGGTCCACCTGGAGCAGATGAGCTGTCAGGTGTGCCACGCTACCACCTACAAGAATTGCTACAACTGCCACGTAGAACTGTCGGCAGATGGCGTGCCGTTCTTCCGCACCGACGAGTCGGAGATGATGTTCTTGATTGGGCTGAATCCCATTCAGAGTGAAGAGCGCCCGTGGCAGTACGTGCCGCTGCGCCACGTGCCGATTTCTACGGACAGCTTCTCCTTCTACGGTGAGAACCTGCTGCCCAACTTCGACGCTCTCCCCACGTGGACCTACGCCACGCCGCACAACATCCAGCGGCAGACACCTCAGAACGCGTCTTGCACCGCGTGCCACGGCAACGACAGCATCTTCCTCACCGCCGAGGACGTCGATCCGGATGAACTGGCGGCCAATCAGCTGGTCATCGTGACCGACGTGCCGATGGCGCTCGGCGCGGCTCCCGCCGAAGACGAGGAAGATGAGGAACCTGCCGAAGGCGAAGCACCTTCCACAGAAGAACCGGTAGAAGGCGGTGTCAGGGGCGTTGCGCCGGTCGATGCGTACTCCGGCCCCGAAACGTGCGCTGCCTGCCACGCCGACCGGTACGAAATGTGGGGCCAGGGGCCGCACGCGAATGCCCTGGACGATCCCGTCTTCCAGGAAGCCTGGGCGGCGACCGACAACGCGCGTTACTGCCTGGCCTGCCACGCCACCGGTTATGATCCCAACACCGGCGAATATGCGACGGATGCTGTGACGTGTGAGGCCTGCCACGGCCCCTATGACGCCGGGCACCCGCCGGCGCTACAGCACGTCGACCGCACCGGCCAGATCTGCCAGAACTGCCACCCTCAGACCTACACCGAGTGGCAGAACAGCCGCCACGGCCAGGTGGGCACGGGCTGCCTCAGTTGTCACCAGATCTGCAGTCTCGAAACGGCGCGGGCGGAAGATGGTCACGCCGTGTGCGAGACGTGCCACAGTGGCAGCGCCGAGGACTTCCACCAGTCGACGCACGACTTCGAGGGACTGGATTGCACGGATTGCCACATGCACGAAGGCCCTGGCGAGCTTGGGCATGGCGGCTATCCGCACATTGCCCATAACTTCTTGCAAAACCCTGAAAGCTGCGTGGACTGCCACGCTGAGACGATCCATCTGTCCAGCAAGATCATCGATACAGAGGCTCGGATCGCCGATCTGGACGTGGAGAGTGTGGAACGCCTCGAAGGCCGGGTTCAGGAACTCGAAGAAGAAGCCAATGCGCTCCAGTCGACCGTGACGGGCCGGCTCTACGCGGGCCTGTTAGCTGGCGCAATCGCCGGCCTGGCTGTGGGCTTCGGCGGCGGGCAGATGTGGAGGAGGTGGCAAGGTGGCCGCCCACTCTAAAGAGATATCCAACGAAAAACTACCACCTTTGAGCCGCAGGGACTTCCTTAAGTTGCTCGGTATCGCTGGGGTGTCGACGGCTGTCGCCAAAGTCGTGGTCGACAGTCCACTGTTTCCCTATCACTCCGTGGTGGCAGCTCCGGGAGCGCGCCCTTCTCTGCACAGTTGGGCCATGGTGATCGATCTGGAAAACTGCATCGGATGCGATCGCTGCACCTACGCTTGCCAGGCGACCAACAACCTGCCAGACGACATTCACTGGAACGTCGTCACCCCTGAGGTGACCAGCATGGGAAAGGAATACTTCCTCCCACGCCCGTGTCTGCACTGCGAGAATCCGCCCTGCACTGACGTTTGCCCCGTTGGCGCGACGTACAAACGCGAGGACGGCCTCGTGGTGATGGACTACGATAAGTGCATCGGCTGTCGCTACTGTCAGGTTGCGTGTCCCTACGGTGCGCGCTCCTTCAACTGGAGTCCCCCGGAGCCGGGAAGCTACAGCCCTGAATACGGCGATCCAGAAGTGGAGCAGCGCCCGCGCGGCGTGGTTGAAAAGTGTACGTTTTGTATCCACCGCATCGACGCGGGCCTGGCGGTGGGTCTTACCCCCGGCGAGGATGTGGAAGCCACTCCCGCCTGCTGTAATGCCTGTCCGGCCGAAGCGCGTTTCTTTGGCGACTTGAACAACCCCAACAGCCGCGTCTCGCGTCTGATCGCAGAGCGTGCCTACGTGCGCTTGCGGGATGAGCTCGGCACCGCGTCGCGGGTCTACTACTTGCTCCCGCAAGGAGGGCTCTAAGATGGTGGCCAAGGTGATCAACGACGTCAAACAGAACAGGGGCTTCTACATCTGGATGGCCTTCCTGCTGGCCGTGTTCGGGGTAGCGGGTGTCGCGGCGATCCTTGTCTGGACGCGCGGCCTGGAAGTGACAGGGCTGAGCAACGAAGTGCCCTGGGGCCTGTGGATCACGGTCGACCTATCTGCCGTGGCGCTCGGTTCCGGCAGCTTCGCCGTCGCCGGCCTGGTCTACCTCTTCGGCGCTAAGCGGTTCGCCGCAGTCTCGCGCGTGGCCCTGCTGATCGGCTTCCTCGCCGACACGGGCACCGCGTTGGTGCTCCTGCTCGACCTGGGCCGTCCGGACAACTTCTACCATCCGATCATCTACTGGAACACGAAGTCACTCTTGTGGGTGATTACGTGGTCGGTCATTCTCTACATCACCATCCTGCTGATCGAACTGGCACCTGTGCTGACAGAAAGCAAGCTGTTTGCCCGTTGGCCCATCGTCCACCGCATTGGCGAGGAGATCCACAAGGCCACGCCGGTGGCTGCGTTCATGGGCGTGGTCATCTCGATCATCCACCTGTCGGCGACCGGGGCCACCTACGGCATTCTGCGTGGGCGTCCGGTGTGGTTCGACCCGGCGATGCCCGTCATCTTCCTCGTCTCCGGCATCTTCGCGGGCATCTCTTTCTTGATCATGGTCATCGTGGTGACGTCGTGGGTCATGCGCCGCCGGCTGGTCGATCCGAACTTGCTGGACCAACTGGCCCGGATCGCCGGCTGGGTGGGGGTGACCTGCGGCATCATCCGCGTCATCGACCTGTCCGCAAACCACTACTTCAGCTACAAGCCGTTCCTTGGCGAAAGCATCAATCTGCTTTACAACATGACGCCATACAGCCTGGCGTTGACCTTGGGTGAGTTTGCGTTCGGCCTCATCATTCCGCTGGCGATCTTCTTCAACCCCACCGTGCGCGTGCGATTCCGCAACCTGGTGTTGGCGGGTGTGGGCGCGACGACGGGGCTGCTGCTGTGCCGGTGGAACGTCACGCTGACGGGGCTGGTGGCCACGGTGTCTTACTCGCCCAGTGCCCCAAGCATCAACTTCTTCTCCTACTTTCCCACCTGGGTGGAGTGGGCTGCCGTCGCCGGCGTGCTGGCATACGCGGGGATGGTCTATACGCTGGCCGTGCGCTTCCTTCCCATCTTTGGGGCAGAGGGGGAAGAGGAGGAGACGGAACTTGCAGCAGAGCGCCATCACGCGCCGGTTGTGGCGGCGTAAGACGTAACGTGTACGCACAGGGGCGACCCGGACGGGTCGCCCCTGTTTTTTTTATCGAACCCCTACCGTTCCACCTCGATACATTGATCGACGCGCACGGGAGAGGTGCCGAAGAATCGGCACATCATCTCGAACCCATTGTCGAAGTGGGCGGAAATGAAAACCCATCCCGCGCGCTGGCTGGGCCGACTCAGTTCGTAGGACTCGCTGAAGCGCTCGCTTTGGGACTCCATCCAGCGGATGACAGTATCGTCGGCTTGCAGGTTGCGCGACCCTTCCAGCACGATGTTTTCCCCGTACAGTGCAGCGCCGATCATCGTGTTCATCCAGCCCGCGTAACGGGGGAGAATTTCTTCGCAGAAGATGACTTTCTGGTCGTAGGTGAAAAAACCGCCGATTTCCGTGGTGGCGCAGCGCAGCAGCGGGCCGTTTTCGAAGGCGACGTCGGTGTACGTCGATGTGAAACCGCCTTCGTTGTTGTACGAGGCCAGGTGGACGGTGTAGTGCTCCGACATATCGGCGTAGTAGGGGGTTAGCGTGGTGGGGCTGAACCCCTGCCTCTCGAAGGTTGCATCGTCGGCCTGCGCCAGCGTTAATTCGACCAGTTCGCTGACCTTTTGCTGGGGCAGACGCAGGCGTTGGTTGATGAACTCCTCGATAGATCCCACGTAGAAAATGACCAGCGGGATGCACAGGAAAAGTGTCAGCCAGGATTGGGTCGACATCTTGCCCTCTTTCGTTGCGTTATCCCAGGCACGTTCGAGGACGAGCGATTCCAGCAGCCCCGCCAGCGTCCCCATCCCGACGCCCAAAATCGCCACGAGCGTGGTCCATGCCGCCGACGAGCGCCCGTAGGGGAACACGACCAGTCCCCACAGGCGGTCGTCGGCGAGCCAGGCAGCAAGGTTGCTGCCCTCGTAGGGCAGATGCCCGGCGATGAAGGCGACCAGGCCGCCGGCAATGCCCCCCAGCGTGACGTGCACCGCGGCTGAATCAGACGCGGCAATCAGCCTGCCGGCAAGGGTGAAGATGATGGTGGTGGCGGGCACCCCGATCAGGAACTTCGCCCAGGCGAATTCTGCGTGGCTGTTCAGCATCATCACGGTGTCGTATCCCCACAGCAACAGCCCAAAGCTCAGTCCGAAGATGAACCCGTAGGCGGTTCCGGCTCGGGCGAACAACACGCGCGATTTTTGCCGAATTTCCTCAGCATTGGCCTTCCCCATCGCTTTTTCGATTGAAACGTTATCGAACATCGAGCAACCTCCAAGGAGCGTATCTGTGTACACCTATTATACTCGTTTGGGAACGCAGGGGTTCATTTCTTCGAGGCATGATGCTATAATAGGTGCACTATGGAACACGACTTTTTCGAACAGTTCGTCTTCGAGGCGTGGGACGCGCTGCCCGAGGCGTTCAGGGAACGGCTCGACAACGTCGAGGTGGTGGTCGAGGAGTGGCCGGATGCGGAAACGCTGCGCCTGGCCGGTGTGCGCCATCGCGCGCAGTTGCTGGGGTTCTACCACGGCGTCCCGCTGACGGAGCGCACGCATTATTACGGCTCGGTGCTGCCGGATAAGATCAGCATCTACCGCCAGCCAATTATGATGCGCTGCCGGGATTGGGAGGAGGTGCGCCGGATGATCGACAGGGTCCTTAAACACGAATTGGGCCATCATTTCGGTCTAACTGACGACCGCCTGCGTGAAATCGGCGCGTATTGACTGACAAGGAGGGCGTATGGAGCTTCGATTGGCGTACGGACGCGAGGGCCTGACCGTCACCTTGCCCGATGACGCGCCGGTCACTGTCATCGAGCCGCGGTTCGTGCCGGGCCTCCCCGACGAGCGGGCCGCCATCGCTGCGGCGTTGCGCGCCCCCATCGACGCGCCTCCCCTGGCGGAACGGCTGCGCCCAGACGACACGCTCGCTGTGGTGTTCAGCGATCTGACCCGCCCCATGCCCAATGACCGGGTACTCCCGCCGCTGTTGAATGCCGTGGCTCAGGCGGGCGTACTCGACCGGAACGTGACCTTGATCAACGGCCTGGGCACGCACCGCCCACAGACCGATGCCGAGCTGGAAGGCATGCTCGGCGCAGACGTCGTGCGTCGCTACCGCATCGTCCAGCACAGTGCGTGGGACGATGCCGCCCTGGTGGAGGTGGCGCGCAACCGTGCCGGCCGTCCGGTGCGGGTCAACCGTGCCTACGTGGAGGCGACGGCGCGCATTCTGACCGGCTTCATCGAACCGCACATCTTCGCCGGGTTCAGCGGTGGGCCGAAGGCGGTACTGCCCGGCATCGCCGACATCGAATCGATCCTGGACAACCACACCGCGGAGATGATCGCTCACCCGCGGGCGACATGGGCGGTGACGGCGGGCAACCCGATCTGGGAGGAGATGTTGGACGTAGCTCAGGCCACCGACCCTACCTTTCTTCTCAACGTGACGCTGAACTGGGAACGGCGCATCACCGGTGTCTTCGCCGGCGACCTGGTGGCAGCTCACCGCGCGGGCGCGGCGTTTGTGCGCCAGAGCGCACTCCAGCCGGTGGCAGCGCCGTTCGACGTCGTCATCACCTCCAACAGCGGTTACCCGCTCGACTTGAACCTGTACCAGGCGGTCAAGGGCATGTCGGCGGCGGCGCAGATTGTGCGCCCGGGTGGCGACATCATCGTCGCGGCCGAGTGCTGGGATGGTATTCCCGCTCACGGTGAATACGCACGGCTGCTGCACGAGGCGCGCTCGCCCGAAGACCTGCTGGCGCGGGTCATGGCTCCCGGCTTTCGCTGTCATGACCAGTGGGAAGCACAACTCCAGGCGCAGATTCAACGCCATGCGCGCGTCCATGTCTACGCCGACGGCCTCTCCGCCGCAGAGTTGCGGGCAGCGTTGGTGATCCCCTGCCCGTCGATTGAGGAAACCGTGGCCCGCATCCGGCGCGAACATCCCGCAGCCACCATTGCCGTGTTGCCGGACGGCCCGCAGACCGTGCCGGTGATGAGGGAGTGAGAGAGGCGGTCACGAAGCGAGGGTTGACTCACCGAACGCGAATAGACCACGAGCAGAAAAGCGCTTGAATACAGCATCGCTGGATGCCGGGCGCGCACTCGACGTAGCGACGGCCGAGGGAGAGGGATGGGCCTTCATCTTGCACCTGAGCGGGTCCCCTCAGGCGCAGGGAGAATAACACAACCTTTTCGCTCCTCACCTGGCGGTGAGGATAGCTTTCTGGCGGGCCTTCTTGCCAGGATCCTTCTCGACGAATACGGCTGCGCCGGTAAATGGATCCATCTCCGTGTAGTACATCAAGCTGGAATAGGTGGACGGGGTAGGGGTGAAAATCTGCACCTGTTCCGGGTTGATCTGGAGCTTGCCCCGGACGAAGTGCTTCAACGCGTGCATATCCTGCTCGGTGCAGCCGGGATGCGCGGCGATCAAGTAGTAGGTGAGGAACTGTTGCTTGCGTGCGGCTTTGGTCAGCTTGTAGAACAGGCGCTGGAAGCGCAGTAGCACCCCCTTTCCTGGCTTGCCCATCAAACGCAAAACGCGCTCCTCCGAATGCTCCGGCGCAACTTTCATCTGCCCCGAGGTGTGATGGCGCACCACCGCGCCCAGGTAGGCCGCGCCGTGTCGTTCGTCGGCCAGCACCAGATCGTAGCGGATGCCCGACGCGACGAAGACGCCTTTCACCCCTTCGACCTGCCGCAGACGCTTGAGCAGGGCCACTTGCCGCCCGTGGTCGACCGGCAACTGCGGGCAGATGTCGGGATAGAGACAGCGCTTGTCGGCGCAACTGCCGCGCGTGAGTTTCTTGCGGCACTCGAACCCGTACATGTTGGCCGTCGGTCCGCCGACGTCCTGGATGTACCCCTTGAAGCCCGCCGTCCGCGCCATGCGCTCGGCCTCGCGCACGATCGAACCCTCGCTGCGCCAACGCACCGTGCGTCCCTGGTGGACGGTGATGGCGCAGAAGTTGCACTCGCCGTAACAGCCCCGGTGCGTGGTCAGCGAGAACGCGATGGTCTCCATGGCCTTGACCGGCCCCTGCGCCTCGTAGAACGGGTGCTGGGCGTGCTCGAAGTCGAGGCCGTACACCGCGTCCAGCTCTTCCTGGGTGAGGTACGGCGCGGGCGGGTTCTGAATCAGGTAGCGCGTGTCCTGCTGCTGCGATAACCCCTGCGCCGTGAGCGGGTCGTTGTTGCGATAAAAGGTGTGAAACATGTCGATGAACGCGCGTTTGTCGGCCTTGACCTGTTCGTAAGAGGGGAGCACCAGCGTGCCCGGTTTGGGCTCCGGGGCAGCGAAACAGAGGCCCGGCAGGTCCTCGATCCCCTGCCCTTCCCGCAGCCGCTCGGCCAGCGCGACGATGGTGCGCTCCGCCATACCGTAGACCAGAACGTCGGCCTTGGCATCGAACAAGATGGAGCGGCGGATGCTATCTGACCAGTAATCATAGTGCGCGACGCGGCGTAGGCTGGCCTCGACGCCGCCCAGCACGATCGGCGCGCTGTCTTTGAAGTGCTGACGGATCAGGTTGGCGTAGACGATCGTAGCGCGGTTGGGGCGGCGGTCGTTGTGCCCGCCCGGGGTGAGGTCATCCGAGCGTTTCGGCTTCTTCGTCGCCGTGTAGTTGGCGACCATCGAGTCCATGCACCCGCCGGTGACGCCCCAAAAGAGCGCCGGTTCGCCCAGGCGGCAGATGTCGTCGGAGTGGATGTCGGGCTGGGCGATGATGCCCACGCGATATCCCGCCGCGAGCAGCACGTGCCCCACCACCGCCACGCCGACGAACGGGCTGTCGACGTAGCTGTCGCCCGTCACCAGGACGACGTCGAGCGCGTCCCACCCCAACGCTTCGAGCTCTTGTCGGGTCGTTGGTATGAACATAACAGTCCTTTCCGTCTCGAAAACAGCCCGTCAAGGCGCTACGGCAAAAAGGCACTTCAAGTAAGCCCCTTCTTTGAAAACGATTGGATGATCGAGGGCGTGGCCGGTGCGCTCCAGTTCGCGCAGTGGGCGGCCCGCCTGGACCGCGGCGTGATGGACCGCATCGAAGAACGCCTCTGCGCCGACCGGGGCAGAGCAGGAGGCTTGCACCAGGGTGCCGCCCGGCCGCAGCACGCTCAGGCTCAGATGGGTCAGGTGGCGGTAGGCCGCGAGCGCCTGGTCGACCTGCGCACTTTTGCGGGCGAACGCGGGCGGGTCGACGACCACCACGTCGAAGCGTCGGTCGGCCTGCCCCATCCGCGCCAGCGCCTCGAAGGCATCTTCGACCACCGCCTCGTGAATGGCCGCCGCCACGGTGGGGAGGTGCCGGTTGTGGGCCAGGTTGCGCGCGGCAGCCTCCAGAGCGGGCGCGCTCGTGTCGACGCTGACGATCCGCCGCGCCCCGCCCCGGGCCGCGTATACAGAGAATCCGCCGGTGTACGCGAAGAGGTTGAGCACGTCCTTGCCGCGGGCCAAGGCTTCCACGCGCGCCCGGTTCTCGCGCTGGTCGAGGAAGAAGCCGGTTTTCTGCCCGTGAAGGGGATCGGCTTCGAAGCACAGGCCGTTTTCGTAGAAGAGGACCGGCCCATCGAGAGGTGGGCCGGAGAGGACGGCCCCGTCGTGGAGGCCGTACAGGTCTTGCGGACGCGCCGCCAACGCCCGCCCGAGGCGCAGCACCAACCGCTCGGCCGGCCAGACGCCCTCCAGCGCTGCCAGCACGTCCCGCAGGTGCGGCAGCCAGGCGGCGGTATACAGTTTCAACACGCCGGTCTGTTCGTAACGGTCGATGACCAGTCCGGGCAGGCCGTCGTTCTCACCGTGGACCAGGCGGTAGCCGGTAGTGGCGGGAAGCAGGGGCGCGCGCAGGGCGGCCGCGGCGGCCAGCTTCGCGCCGAACCACGCCCGGTCGATGGGGGCAGAGGCCGCGCGTTGCAAGACGCGCACACGAATCATCGCGTGGGGATCGTACAGCCCCACGGCCAGGAAGCGGCCCTTGCGGTCGAAGACCACGGCCAGGTCGCCCGGCGCGCCGGGGTGGCTCTGCTGGCGGATCGACGCGCCGAACAGCCAGGGGTGGCCCTGGCGCAGGGCGCGCTCGGCCTCGGGTGTGACGCGCACGGCGATGCGGCGCTCGGCCGGCGCGGGAATAGGGGGCAAGGTACGCGTGCTCATGTCCTCCAGCTTCACCAATGTGTTTCGCGCTGCGCTTCATTTTACCTGCCTGCATGCGGAAGTCAA
>JAFGOJ010000187.1 GCA_016926575.1 Anaerolineae bacterium
AACTCGACCCGCACCTGCTCCGCCTCGTGGTCCTCGTAGAACGTAAGCTTCAGGCCGACGGGATTATCCACCCCACAGATGAAACACATGCGCGACGTGGCTTGTTTTTTCAACGCTAACCTCCAGTGCGATGCCAGCGAAGTGCCAGCGTGTAACATCGATACAGCACGGGACGCAACGGCCGGTCCCACGCACCGGCGGTGCGCATCAACCGCCCGCCAAACCCGCGTTTGAAGCGGTAGACGCCCCACAAGCCGTCCCCACGCCGGTCGAATTCCGCTTCGAGTGTTTCTTCATCGGCATCTGGGACGCCCCACAGATCGTAAGCCGTGCAGCCCAGGGAGCGGCTCCAGCGCATCGCCTCCCACTGAAGCAGGTAGGGGGGCATCTTTTCACGGTGCGCGCTGCCGGAGGCTCCGTAGAAGTACCAGGCGCGCGGCCCCAGCGCGAAGACCATCAGCGCGGCGACGGCTGCGCCGTCCACCTCGGCCAGCAGCAGCCGCCCCCACCCGCGCGGCGCGAAGAGGCCGTACGCGCGCTCGTAGTAGGCTGGAGTGTGCACGCCGAACGCGTTCCGCTCGGCGGTCTCGGCCATCAGGGCACAGAACGCGGGCAGGTCGGCCACGCTCCCCTCCCGCACGGTCACCCCCTTGCGCTCGGCCAGGCGGATGTTGTAGCGGGTCTTGGGCTTCATCGCCGCCAGGATGGCATCCTCGTCTGGGGAGACGTCGACGATGATCGTGCGGCGCGGCTGGACGCTCTTCAGCGGCGACGGGACGAATCCCGCCGCGCCCAAGCGTTCCTTCCAGCGGGGGTGATCTTCGAGATCGGGCTCGATGGTCAGCACGATGGCGCCCCGGCGGCGCGCAACGGCAGCGAGACACTCGACCAGCGCGGTCACGACGGGCGCGTCCTCCCAATCCACCAGCGGCCCCATCGGCACGTAGGCCAGCTTGCCCACGCCGAGGGGCAGGGTCTGGAAGAGCACTTGCGCGCCGGCGATGGGCCGGCCCTCTTCCTCCAGCAAGACGCGCTCCGCCTCCCAGCCGAAGGCACTCTTCAGAGCGCCCCAGGGGGCGGTCTGGAGCACATGGGGGGCGGAGCGAGCGGTGACGAACGCGTCCCACGCCTGCGCCGGTACGCCGACGTTCACGTTCATCGGAGTTTTCGCCCGACCACCAACAGCCCGCTCCCCTTGTGCCCCGGTTCGACGTCCATCTCGTAATACGGCCGCCAGGCGCGGCCCAACGTCTGCACGACCCAGCGCTGGAGGATCGCTTGCGTCCCCAGCGGGCGCAGGCGCGGCGAGGCGAGCATCCCCCACAGCGAGCGCCGCCCGATGCCGAACCGCCCGTTCATGCGGTCCCACAGGCGGGCGGTCGGTTCAGGGACGTAGTAGCGCGCCGACTCCACTTCCATCCCTGCCGCGTCGAGCAACTCGCCCCACTCGCCGGGGGTGTGGTAATGGTAGTGCGCCAGCCGCCGGTCGACCTGGGCGGCGTAGCGCTCCGCACCCTCGGGGTCCCCGGCAGCCAGGCGGACCTGGTACGCGTCCAGAAGCCGGCGGAAGGCATCGGAGGGAACGGTGAAGATGAAGCGTCCCCCGGGGCGCAGCACGCGACCCACCTCGCGGACGACGGGGGCCACGTCGGGGATGTGTTCGAGCACCGAGTTGATGAAGGCCGTGGCGAAGGTGGCGCTGGCGTAGGGCAGGTGGAGGCCGTCGGCCTGCTGCACCCAGCGGTAGACGCCGGAGCGGGCGGCGGCGCGCAGTTGCGCGGCCCACGGGTCGATGCCCGCGTCGATGCCGCCGGAGCCGAAGAGCACGCGGCCGATCAGCGCGTCGCCGCAGCCCACGTCGAGCAGCGGGCGCGCGAACGTCTCCTGCGCCGCAGCGCGCAGTTCGACCGCCCGCCACAGTGCGACGGGCGGAGCGAACCAGTACGCGTCGAGCAATGCCGTGAGGTAATCGTGCTCCGGCATTACGCTTCTTTCGATTTTTCCCTGGAAGACAAGAACTCGCTCAGCCACCAGGCTCCGGCGATGCCGCCGGCCAACAGCAGCAGCATACCCGCCATCGTCGCCACCGTTTTCGGCTCCATGCCCGGCATCACAGCGCCCTGCAGCCCGGCGTCGGCTCCGTACTCGGAGAACAGGCGGCCCCACTTGGTGTGCAGCGCCTCTTCCACGCGCTTCCTGCCGATGAAGGGATACCAGTAAACGTTGTGGTAGAAGTTGGAGGCGAAGTAGGACCAAGGCACCAGCGGGCTGCGCAGAAGGATGTTCTCGAACGGCTTGAGCGGGCCGTGGTAGATCATCTTCTGGCCCTTGCTGGCGAACGTGTCTTCCTGGACAAAGTGCCAGTTCTGGGACATGACCCAGTCCTGGTCCTCGCCGACGATCTCGATCTGGTTGGGATCGCCGACGCCCAGGCCCATCTCGTGCGCCAGGCGGATGAAGGGGATGTTCATGGGGTCGAAGCCCTGCATGTAGGCAGACATCGCGTCGATGGCGACCTGGTCGGCGGAGGCGAGGATGACGTCCTTTTCGTGGAAGCGCATCGCCCGCGGGCCAGGGCCATCGCCGGCGAAGGTGCCATCCATGACCGCGAAGAGCCCGGGGTGGATGTCCTGCTGGATCATCAGCAGGTCGACCAGCGTCTCGTGGATCACCGAGTGAGTCCAGTGACGCCGCGTTCCCAGCAGCCCACC
>JAFGOJ010000188.1 GCA_016926575.1 Anaerolineae bacterium
AAATGGGCCTGGGTTAACGCCTCAGGCGGCCCCTCTTGCTCCCGCCGCGTCCGTGACCCGGCGGCTGCGCGGGCCCACGGCCCGCGCCGAGCAGGCGTCACGCTGAAAGCGTGACCTGCATTTTCTACATTTTCGTCTATCGGCTGTGTGAGACCGTCCCCTACTCGTTCAATTTCGCCAGTTGCCGGGCCTGCTGGATGGTCGACACGACGAACGCGGAAATCAGCACCACGGCGATGATCGACACGATCAGGTCGTACACGGTCAGCGCGCCGACCGGCAAATCGATCGTGGGGTTCCCGATGAAGTAGATCACCGTGTTCGACAGAATGGCGATGGCGCGCATCTCCGTCGGCCCCAGCTTGGTGAAGGAGATCTTGAACACCCCGTCCACGCAGGTGCGCACGTACGCCAGCACCGACAGCAGCAAATAGCCGATCAGCGCCAGGCAGGCGATCTCCAAGGTGACGTAGGGCGACAGCCCCATCCCGATGAAGACCATGAACTCGCTCAGCGCGTCGACCGTGTGATCGATGAAGAAGCCGTACCGCGGGCGCTGGATGTTGCGGTAGCGCGCCAGCGTCCCGTCCAGGCTATCGCCGAACCAGTTGACGACGAAGCCCAGGCTCGCCAGCCACAGAAAGTTCTTGTCGAGGCTCGACGCGACGTACCCGAGGAAGATCATCAACGAGCCGAAGATGCCGATGCCGGTCAGAACGTCCGGGTTTATCCACGGCGGCATGTGCGCGGCCAGCCACTGCAGCGCGGGGCGCTCCAGTGGGCCCAACAGGATATCGTTGACACGCTGGTGCGATTTGATGTTCAGATTCCACTTCCCGCCACTCATACTCGCTCCTCCTTCATCTCTTCCATAACTTCAGGCCAAACGGGATAGAACATCGACCACTGATGGGGGGCTTGCGCGATGAAGCCCTCCGCGACCGCCAGGGCGCGTTCCGCGTTCTGCACGATCTCCGTGTGGCGATCGGGGTGGGGTTCCATCATGAACGGTTCGCAGCCCTTGATCACGTAGATGCCGTCGGGGCGCATCACGGGGGACATGACGACCAGGGGCAGGTTCGTCTTGAGCGCCAGGACGACGTGCATCACCGAGAGCGCCGCCGAACGCCCGAAGAAGCGCGGGTGGTATTTCGAGTCGGGCAGCGGGCGGTCCATGCCGGTGATGACCGAGCCGCCCTCCTCCAGCCGACGTATCGCCTGACGCAGGGACGTCATCGAAGCGGGCACGATGTCGATGCCGCTCTCCCGACGCATCTTGTTCTGCCACTTGTAACCGCTGCCGGGCGTGGCGTAGGCCAGGGCCATCAGCGGAACGCCCTGGATGGCCATCGCCCGCGCCACGAAGTCGAAGTTGCTCATGTGCGGCCCGACGATCACGTAGGCCTGCCGCCCGCTCTTGATCTTTTCCAGAACGTCAGAGACGGCCGGCTCGTAGCGCACGAGTTCGCGCATCGCGCCGGCGTCGTTCAGGTTGTGATAGAGGTCGAACAGGCAGCGCGCGGTGTGGCGGAAGGTGTCTCTGGTGCGCCGGTCCAACTGGTCAGAAGAGAGGGTCCCGTCGCTGACGACCCACTGATTGGCGCACACGGCGCGCACCATGGCCGCCCGGCGACGCCCACCGAACCGATCCGCAAGGAACCCACCCAGACGATAGCCCACGGCGGGCGGGAAAGAACGGCCGAACCACAACGCCGCCCCCACCCCCAGACGGCCGTTGATCATGTCTTGAATGTCCAAATCCATAACTTCTTCGCCTCGGCGACCGGATATAGCAAAGATAAGATGATACCACAACTTGCACGCAGCGTCAAAAACGCCCCCCGCAGTGCGGCCGGCACACCAGGCCGCTCCGGGCAATGGACGGGCAGTAGATCGACGCGGCAGAGAGGCCCGCCTCGCCCGCAACCCGCCGCCACACGTCGGCCAGGGCCGCCTCTTCTCCGGGGCGCGTGAGCGCGAAGACGGACCCACCCCCGCCCGCGCCGGTGAGCTTGGCCCCCAACGCGCCGTGCGCCAGCGCCGCGTCGATGAAACGCGCGTTGGCCTGCCCCACGCCATCGCCAAAGCCGCAGTAGCGCATCATCTCATCGACGGCGCGGTGGTTCTCGCTCATCAGCGCGCCAAAGGTCTCCCAATCCCCCGCCAACAGCGCGACCTTGCCGCACCAGGCAGCCTCCCAGACGCGATTCATCCAGCCCAGCATCGGCGGGAGCGCCCCACCCTGCTGCACCCAGGCGGCGTGCTCCTCCAGGTAGCGCGGGCGCATCCGCCCATGGACGTCGCCCGAGTCACGCGCAAGGCCGGTGGAGACCACCACCAGCGGCAGGCGCTCGATCCAGGCGTCCAGGCGCTCGTAGGTGGCGAACGGTTCGCGCCCTAGCGCCTGCTGGTGCAGCTTCCCGCGATAGTCCACATAAGCAATACCGCCGAACAGCGGCGCGTACCGGTCGGCGAAGCCACAGGTGATGCCCAACTCGTGGGCCTCGACGCGCTGGGCCAGCTCAGCCAGGACGTAGTCGTTGTGCGTGCGCGGGTCCAGCCCGTAGGCCGCGCGCAGGCCACCCAGCGCCAGCAACACGAGCAGCGACGAGCCGCCCAGGCCGCTCTGACGCGGCACGTCGCTCCACACGGCGACGCGCACGCCGTGGCGGGCAACGGCCGCACGGAACGAGGCGCTGTGGCAATGGAGCCGGTTGGCGGCCGCTTTGAGCAGGTCGAGGTCGCCGCCGTCGTAAGGAAGGGGCACGCACGACGCGTCGAAGGCCTGCCGCCGGACGGTCTCGAACCCGTCCCCCGCGCGAACCAGCGTCTCGAAGACCAACGCGTCGGCCGGTTCGACGAAGGCTCCGGCGTAGACGTCGACCGCGGCGGAGAGGGTGGCGAAATCGCCCTCACACGCGTCGGTGGGATTGCCCAGCACGTTGATGCGGGCGGGAATCGTCAGGCGGTAGGCCTGCGGATCACTATCACTCATCGAACCGATAGAGCCACTTGTGCCCGTTGCCCCTAACGCAGACGTGCTCTGTGCCTGGAACCAGCACTTCCTGACACAGCGCGCAATGCGGCCGCCCCGCAGCCACGACCGCAGCGGCCTGGTCTGCCAGGGCCATCGCCTGGGCGCGGCTGACCCAAAAATGAACCTCGGGCAGGTCTGCTGCGTCGGCCTCGCCGGTGGCCAGCGCCTGAGACACGATCACCACGGCGTCACGCTCCACGTCGTACCCCAGCCCCATCTTCGACACGCGGAACAGCGGGCGCAGGGGCTGACGCAGGTCCAGGTGAGTGGGCAGCAGCGTGCCCTCCGGCAGCCCTCCCAGTTGGTGGATGAGCTGCTGAATCCCAATCGAAAGCGCGGCGGCGTGCTCCTTTTCGATGACCAGGCTGATCAGCAAGTCGCCCTGGGCGGCCTGGAGGAAAAACGTGCGCTGCCCGGGTTCGCCCAGCGCGCCGATGGTGATGAAATCGACCTGGCTCAAGGCCAGGAATTGCGGAGACGCTGCCATCTACCCTCCCGCTTCAAGCACAGGCAAGTGTGCCGTGTCGTTGAGGCAAACCAGGCGCGGGACCTGCCCGCCGAGGCGCAGGGTCGTGATCGACGCGGGGGCCACCGTCAAGCGCCGGAACAGGTCCAGCGGCAAGCCCAGGTAGTGGGCGACCAGGCTGCGGATGGCGTCGGCGTGGGAGACCACGACCACGGTCTGGCCGGGCCACTCCGCATGCATGGCCTCGACGGCCCGCACCATGCGTACCTGGACGTGCCACATACTCTCACCGCCGGGAAGCGGCACACCCGAGGCATGAACGATCATGTCCTGCCACAGTTCGGTTTGGCTGACTTCAGCGATGGGGCTACCGGTCCATTCGCCCGCGTCACCTTCGGCCAGGTCGAGGCAGACGATGGGGTCGAGGGCCAGCCGGGCCGCGATGGGCGCGGCGGTTTCGGCTGCCCGCTCGAGAGGGCTGGTGTAGATGGCGGCCAGTTCGAGCGCAGCCAGCCGTTCGGCCAAGGCCTGGGCCTGGCGTCTTCCCGCGGCGTTGAGGTGGATGCCCGGCGTGCGGCCGTAGAGCAGCCCGTTTTGCAGCGCGTCGTTGGTGGCGTGCCGGATGAGCAGAAAGGTCGTTATCGTCTTCTGCGTCGTCTTCAAGGCAGCCGCCCGTAGATGAAGGTCAGGTCGCGCAAACGCCGGGCGATCCCATCGTGCAGCGCGCCCGGCAGGATGCGCCAGCACCAGTTCGGCGCGCCGACCGTGCCCGGCGTGTTCATGCGGCAGTCGTGCCCCAGCCCGAGCAGGTCCTGCGCGGTGGTCATCGCAGTGTGGCCCACAGACGACCAGGCCTGCCAGATCATGTCCCAGGCGATGTCGCGCGCGTCGCTGCGCAGGTACTTGCGCGCAAAATCCCGTTCCCGGTGCGTCGACGAGGCCTGGTACCAGCCAAGCACCGTGTCGTTGTCGTGCGTTCCGGTAAAGACGATGCAATCGGAGATGAAATTATGTGGCAGGAAAGGATCGCCCGGGCCGCCGCCGAAGGCAAACTGGAGCACCTTCATACCGGGGTAACCGAACTCGGCCTGTAAGGCATCGACGCCGGCGCGCGAGGTGGCGTCGAAGTCGCCCAGGTCCTCGGCGATGATGGCCACTTTGCCCAGCGCAGCGGTGACGGCGCGGAACAGGTCGGGACCGGGGCCGAGCAGCCAGCGTCCGTTGACCGCCGTCTGCGCACCGGCCGGCACCTCCCAGTAGTTGTAGAAGCCGCGAAAGTGATCGATGCGCACCACGTCGGCCTGGGTAAAGGCCTGGCGGAAGCGGGCGATCCACCAGGCATAGCCGCTTTCAGCCATCAACTCCCAACGGTAGAGAGGATGGCCCCACAGTTGGCCCGTCTCGCTGAAATAGTCGGGCGGCACGCCAGAGACGACAGTGGGCTGCAGTTCCTCGTCCAGGTGAAACAGGTGGGAGTTGGCCCAGACGTCGGTGCTGTCAAAGGCGACAAAGATGGGGATGTCGCCGATGAGGCGAATGCCTTTCTGGTTGGCGTAGGCCTTGACGGCCAGCCACTGCTCATAGAACTGCCACTGGCGATACTTCTGGTTCTCGATCTGTCCAGCCAGGGAGGCGCGCCAGCGGACCAGGGCCTCAGGCTGCCGGGTCCTGAGCTCGGGCTCCCAATCCTCCCAAGGCTGCAGGTCATGAGCCTCCTTCAGGGCCATGAACAGGGCGAAATCGTCGAGCCAGAAAGCCTGCTCCTCGCAGAAGCGGGCGAAAGCCTGGCGCTGCCCGGCAGGGGTTTCGGCGCGAAACCGCGCAAAAGCCCTGTTCAGCAAGGCAGTCTTATGCGAGATGACCGGCCCAAAGTCCACCCTGTCGGCTGGAAAGGGGGTCACGGCCTCGAGATCGGCCTGCGACAGGTGTCCGATCTCGACCAGCTTTTCGGGACTGATGAGCATTGGATTGCCGGCAAAGGCCGACAGGCCCTGATAGGGCGAGTCTCCGTAGCCGGTGGGGCTGATGGGGAGCACCTGCCAGTAGGCCTGGCCGGCGGCCGCCATAAAGTCGACAAAGCGATACGCCTGCTCTCCCAGGTCGCCGATGCCGAACCGGCCGGGGAGCGA
>JAFGOJ010000189.1 GCA_016926575.1 Anaerolineae bacterium
GCGTAAGCGGGAATCCACTTGGCCGCGGTATGGATGCCCGCTTTCGCGGGCATGACGAACGGATGAGCGGCTATTTTCGAAGTAGTCCACATCAAAAAAAAACGGGAGGATCACATGCCAGATCGAAAGAAGGTCACCATCCGCACACTCCAGGAGAAGAAAGCCCGTGGTGAAGCCATCACCATGCTCACCGCCTACGACGTCGTCACCGCGCGCGCCATCGACGCGGCCGGCATCGACGCCATCCTCGTCGGCGATTCGCTGGGGATGGTCGTCTTGGGCTACGACACCACGCTCCCCGTCACCATGGCCGACATGCTCCACCACTGCCGGGCCGTGGCCCGCGGCGCCCGCAGCGCCTTGCTCGTAGGCGACATGCCCTTCATGTCCTACCAGGTCTCGGTCGAAGAGGCCGTGCGCAACGCCGGGCGATTCCTCCAGGAAGCAGGAATGGACGCGGTCAAGCTGGAGGGCGGGCAGGAACGTGCCGACGCCGTCCGCGCCATCGTCGCCGCCGGCATCCCGGTGATGGGCCACCTCGGGTTGACGCCGCAGAGCGTCCACCAACTGGGCGGCTTCAGCCCGCAGGGACGCAGCACCGCCGCGGCGCGGCGACTGCTGGAAGATAGCCATGCGCTCGCCGACGCAGGCTGCTTCAGCCTGGTGCTCGAATCGATCCCCGCCCGCCTGGCCGAGCTGATCTCCCGCCGCATCGCCATCCCCACCATCGGCATCGGCGCCGGGGCCGGCTGCGACGGCCAGGTACTCGTCACCCACGACATGCTGGGACTGTACGACCGCTTCACGCCCAAGTTCGTCAAGCAATACGCTGCCCTACACGCCGATATGGCGCGCGCCTTCGCTGCCTTCCGGGACGACGTCACCACCCAGGCCTTCCCCGCTCCCGAACACACCGTCGACCTGCCCGACGACGCCTGGAACGTCCTGCTCGAAACACTCGAGTGAGCCAACACCTCTCTGTGGGTATAGATGCCCGCTTGTGCGTGTATGACATTGTAAGAAAGACGCGCGCGTCGCCCCTACAACGGTGACGTTGCTCGGAACCCTTTTGCGGAAGGGGTCCGGGGAAACGGGAAACGGGGAACGGGGAAACCTGCGGTTTCCCTTCCGGTTTCCTTACGGTTTCCCCGGCGGGGTGCAGGGGCGGAGCCCCTGCAAAGGCCCCTGTTAGCAACGGGCCACGGGTTGGGAACCCGCCCTACAGCGGCGTAGCCGCCTATTTTCGGAATAGAAAGCAACTGGCCCCGCCTCTTGACACCCCCCTCCCCCAGTAGTACAATGGTCTTGCCACGGACCGTTACGGCCGTGAGCATGGATTGACGCACCACGTTCTGGTGCCGCTGGGATCGCCGAGGCGACCGAGACGGCCGGTAGGAGCGGCGTTTCGCCGTTTCCCCCTTGTCGCCCCTCCCCGGTTGGATCCCCACAACAGACAAGGAGTTTTGATATGGAACCTACACCCCGTCCTTTGACCCATCGCCTGGGCCTGACCACGTTCAACCTGGTCGTCGCCGGCGTCTTCGGCGCGCTGGCCCTCGTGCTGGCCTTCACTCCGCTAGGGCTGATCCCCGTCCCCAACCCCACCGAGGCTGCCACCACGCTGCACCTGCCCGCCATCGTCGCCGGGCTGCTGGCCGGCCCGGTCGTCGGCGGCATGGTCGGCCTGGTACTCGCCATCTCGTCTTGGGCATTGTTCGGCGCGGCCTTCATGACCTTCGCCGGGGGAAACGTACTGGTGGCCCTGCTGGCCGCCTTCCTCCCGCGCATCCTGATCGGTGTGCTGGCCTACTATGCCTACCGCCCCCTGCGCCGCTGGCCCGCGCTGGCGGCGGGCGTCGCCGGGCTGGTCGGCACGCTGACCAACTCCTTCGGCGTGCTGGGGCTGCTGGTCTGGCTGGGCGAGCTGCCGGCCAGCTTGCTCGTGCCCGTCTTTTCGATGAACATCCCACTGGAGACGATCCTGGCGCTGATCGTCACCATCCCCACCATCAGCGCGCTGCGCGCCGCAGGGCGCGGGCGCATCGCGGCCGACCAGGACTGAGCCACCGTGCCACCCCTGATCGAGGTGCGGGGCGTGACACACGCCTACGCCGCCGGCGGCGACCGTCACGCCCCGGCCCTGCGTGGCATCGACCTGATCATCGAACCCGGTGAGTTCGTGGCCCTGGTCGGGCCGAACGGGTCGGGCAAATCGACCCTGGCGCACCACCTCAACGGGCTGCTCCTGCCCACCACCGGAGACGTGCGGGTGAATGGCCTGTCCACCGCCGACCCGCGCCATCTGTGGAGCGTGCGCCAGCAGGTGGGCATGGTGTTCCAGAACCCCGACAACCAGATCGTCGCCGGGACGGTAGAGGAAGACGTGGCCTTCGGGCCCGAGAACCTGGCCCTGCCCCCCACCGAGATCCGCCACCGGGTCGAGTGGGCATTGGAAGCTGTCGGCCTGACGCACCGCGCCACCCGCCCGCCGCATACCCTCTCCGGCGGGCAGAAGCAACTGCTGGCCATCGCCGGGGCGCTGGCCAGCCAGCCCGCGTGTCTCGTCCTCGACGAGCCGACCGCTATGCTCGACCCATCTGGGCGGCAGCGCGTGTTGGCAACACTCCACCGTCTCAACC
>JAFGOJ010000190.1 GCA_016926575.1 Anaerolineae bacterium
AGCAGGACGATCTCTACTGCCTGGGCTACGGGGCGACCTATCCCATCGCGTTGGAAGGGGCGTTGAAGCTCAAAGAGGTGACGTACACGCACTGTGAGGGGATGCTTTCCACCGAGTTCAAGCACGGGCCGCTGTCGGTGGTGCGAGAGGGGTATCCGGTGATCTTCGTCACCGGGCCGGACGACGTGCCGCTGCTGGTCAGCGGGATCAACGAGACCACGTGCCGGGGCGGGCGGGCGATTGCCATCGGCGAGGAGGACGCACGCCTGCGGGCCAACGTCAGCGACTTGATCGTGCTGCCCGAAGCGGGCCCGATTCTCAACCCGCTGCTGGCGACGCTGCCCTTGCAGCTCCTGTCGTACCGGCTCAGTTTGGCACGCGGGTACGATCCCGATTTCCCGCGCAATCTGAGCAAGACGCTGACGGTGGATTGAGCCGGCCGGGGCGTATGTTAATTATCCGGTTCCACCGGCGGGTTCGCCTGCCGGTGTTTCACACCCATCAGGAGCGCGGCATAGCTCAACGTATCGACTGCGTTGTGTACGACCAGGCCGTAGAGCAGGCTGTGTGTGGCGTAGAAACTCACGCCCAGCAACGCGGCCACCGTCAGCCGGATCGGCAGAGCTCCCAAAAATTCTTCTTTCTTCTCCACGCCGCTCAATACGTTCGCGACATGGTACAATGTGAATGTCACCACGTAGACAACGATGGACACCCAGCCCAAGCGTGCGGTCAATAGGTTTTGCACGAACCCTACAAAAAACAAGTCCTCTGCCGGACCGACCAGCACCAGGAACGTCGTTGCAGCGAACACCTTATCCAGTGTCGACCTGGCAGCCAGTGCGCCGTATCCTTCCCCATACCCTGCTCTGATGGCTGCATACGACAGCAGAGAGACCAGAATCGCCATCACCAGACCCACCGCGACGACGATCAGCCCGCGCTCCACATTCGCCAGGGCTACCAATTCGGCCTTCAGCAACCCGAACAGCAGCAGAACGATGAGATTGAAGGCCACCATGACGATACTTTTGGCGAACATCTGCGCGTTCGTGCCCTCTACTTTCAGCGCTTTCAGAAAGCGTGACAGCAGCTTTTCGAACAGATATCGGCCGCCCGTCATCAGGGCTACCAGCCCGATGTGTACCCAGAGGTTCCAGGTTGTGACATCCATTGAGCCACCTTATGCAGGACAGGGTTCTTGTAAGTTTTTCGCGGGGCGCAACAGTCATCCTTCGACTGGCTCAGGATGACTGTTGCGTGTGCCTGAACGGGAAGTTAGTCTGTTACGAACGCTCAATACGTGACGACGCGCTCCAGCCCCTTGGCCTGCTCGATCCAACCGGCGACCATGTCCCGGCTGGGGGGGCGGCGCACCAGCGACTTTTCTTCGTTGACCTCCAGCAGCTTGGCGTGCAGGTTGTCTGCGTTGCGCTGGGCCAGTTCGGGAACTGTGTCGACGCCGGCCTTCTCCAACAGGTCGGTGTACTCTTCTCCCAGGCCCTTGACCCGCATCAGGTCGGCCCGGTTGACCCAGTCCATGATGTATTCGTGGCCGATGCCGATCTTCTCCGCCAGTTCCTTGCGTCCCTTAGAGGCCGCACCGGTTGCGAGGAGCGCCTCGACGGTCGCTACGCCTGCGGCGCGCAACTTGTCCGCGTATACCGGTCCAATGCCTTCGATCGTCTCTAGCTTTGCCATAGTCCATTTCCTCCTTAAAGAAAAGATAGGTGGTTGCTGCTCAGCCCGGCAGGTAAGACACCCGCCCTACAGGTGTATTTTCGCCTTCGCCACCTGCTGTTGCGACATGTCTCCCACGAATCTGTGTAGACCCCAATAAACGTGCGTTAGACGGCTTCCAGGGATGCGTCTGCCTCCAGTGGCGGCAGGTCGTCCAATCGGCTGAGTCCAAAGTGTTGCAGGAACGTGAACGTCGTTCCGTAGAGGATGGGGCGGCCGACCGTCTGCGCACGGCCCACTTCCTCGATCAATCCGGCGGAGAGCAGGGTGCGCAAGACGCTGTCCGAATTGACCCCGCGGAAGGCCTCGACCTCGGGGCGGGAGATGGGCTGGCGGTAGGCCACGATCGCCAGCGTCTCCAGTGCGGCGGGCGAGAGGCGGCGCTGCTCGGCCAGGCCCAGGAAGCGCTCGATGTGGGGCGCGGCCTGCGGCGCGGTGACCAATTGGACGTGCGTGCCCATACGCTCCAGGCACACGCCGCGCCCCTCCAGCAGGCTGTCCAGCGCCTCCAGGGCTTGCTCCACTTCGGTTTGAGATATCTCCAGCGCCGCGGCCAGGCGGGCCGTGGAGACCGGTTCGTCGGCCACGAAAAGCAAGCTCTCCACCAGAGCGGTCAGCTCCAACGGATCATTCATTGACTACCCGGCGGGGTCTGCCGCAGGCGGTTCGGCGGGTTCGGGTGCCGTGGGCTTTTCGACGACGGGTGCGGGAACCGGCGTCGGTATGACGACGGGAACGGGGGCGGCGTGCAGTTTGACCCGTGGCGGGCCGGAAAGTTTGACGCCGACCCGTTCCTCGACCGACTCGCGGATCATGTCCACGATCCGCGCGGCCTGTTCGGGGACCTCCGATTTCCCGGCGGTCTCGATTGCCACTTCGACGGCCACGCCACCGCGCTGGGCCGACACCTTCGGGCGCACCCGCACGACTCCCGGCAACTGGTCGATGTCGTAGGCGATGCGATCGCTGATGGTTTTCAGGCTCACCTGCACCTCTCCGCCTCCGACCTTGTCCACGCGCACCGCTTTGGGTTTGGGGCGATAGAATTGGAGCACCAGGAAAATGAGGCACAGCAGAGTCCACACCATTGCCAGAGCCACGCCGGCGAGGACCCGCAGCCCGGTCGAGCGGAACGCCTCCAGCGCGTTCCCCAGACTGACCATGTCTCCGCCCACCTTTTGGAAGATGGTGATGGGAGACAGTGAAACAGCCCAGCAGGCAAAAATGGAGATGACTACCAACAGTACGACGATGATGCGATTCAATACGTTCATTCTTCCCTCCTGTACGAGCTACGCAATGACAGAATAGAGAATCACCTTGATGCCGTCGGGGTCGGTGAGCGAGAAGGAGCGGTGGCCCCACGGCTTGTTCGCCAGCTCGCCGCGGATGGCGAGGCCCTTCTCCTGGACCTTCTCGTACCAGGTGTCGACGTTCTCGACCTCGTAGGCGATTTCGATGGCCTGGGGTTGGACGTACATCTGGCCCGGCGGGGCGGCCAATACCTCGATGACGCCGGACGCCGCCTGGAAGAGAGTGCCGCGTTCCGCCGGCCCGCGGTCCCACGCCCCGACGACGGGCAGTTCCAGCCCGTCCTTGTAGAATGCGACAGCCGCTTCGTACTCTTTGGCTCTGAATATCAGACGAAATTCACCACTCATAGCGCGTCCTCCTCATTGCTCTAACATCACACTCATTATACACATAAACCGTCCGAAGACCAAACGAAGTGACGAAGAAGGGGGCATTGCCTGTGTCGGCCGGCTCGAATTGCGCGCCCCGCCAACCCATGCTACACTGTAACCGAAAGGAGCGCTATGGAACACTATCGCGTGAAGCCGGGGGAAGTGGTCGATTTGAGCCGCTGGGATCCCAACGACAAAGGGGCATTCCAGGGCGGCAAGGACGAGGCCGAGGATGCCTTCCGCTCGCTCAACAAGCGGCTGGAGGAACTCCAAGAGCTGTTGTACGCCGAGAACAAAAATAAGCTGCTCGTGGTGCTGCAGGCTATGGACAGCGGCGGCAAGGATGGCACGATCCGCCGCGTCTTCGAGCACGTCAATCCGCAGGGCGTGAAGGTGGTCAGTTTCAAAGTGCCCAGCGCCGAAGAACTGGCCCACGACTATCTGTGGCGGGTGCACCAGCACGTCCCTGCCAGAGGCGAGATTGTCATCTTCAACCGCAGCCACTACGAGGACGTGTTGGTCGTGCGGGTGGACCAACTGGCTCCCCCCGCGGTGTGGCAGAAGCGCTACGATCACATCAACGCCTTCGAACGTATGCTCGCCGACGAGGGCACCACGATTCTCAAGTTCTACTTGCACATCGACTTGGAAGAGCAGAAAGAGCGCTTCCAGGCCCGCCTGGACGAGCCACACAAACGGTGGAAGTTCAGCCTGGGCGATCTGGAGAAGCGCAAGCAGTGGCCCGACTACATCCGCGCCTACGAGGATGCGCTCGGCAAAACCAGCACCGATTGGGCCCCCTGGTACGTCGTCCCGGCCAACCGGAAGTGGTACCGCGATCTGGTGATCGCCACCCTCCTCGTGGAAACGCTCGAAGGGCTCCACATGAGCTATCCCCAACCCGAAGAGGACCTGGACGGCATCGTCATTGAATAACCCGGCCTCGCCAATGCCAAGCGCGAATAGGGTCGCCGCACTGCGGCGTGCTCTGCCGCCTGTCCTGGTCTTCGCCGCGGCTTTCTGCCTCTACGCTGCCACCGCGGCCCCGGGCACGCTTTTCGGCGATCCCTCCGAATACCAGTTCATCCCTGCCATCCTGGGCATCGCCCATCCACCGGGGTACGCCTTCTACATCCTATTGGCGAAACTCTGGCAGACGTTGGTGCCGCTGGGAACGGTTGCCTTCCGCACCAACCTCCTGGCGGCTGCCGCGGGCGCGTGGGTGGTGACGATGGCGTATCTGGTGGTGAGAGACTGTGGGCTGCGAATTAGGAATTGCGAATCAGGAATTGCGGCTGGCGATGCGCCGACCCACGTTTGCCATTCGCCATTCGCCATTCGCAATCTCCCGCCCCTCTTTGCCGCCCTCAGCATCGCCGTCGCGCCCGATCTGTGGCAGCACGCGATGCACTCTAATGCCCACATCGTCAGCGCGGCGCTGGCTGCCACACACCTGTGGCTGCTGGTGCGCTGGTGGCGTACGGAGCAAGACCGCTGGCTGTTCGCCTTCGCCGTGACCGTGGGCCTCGCCGCCACGCACCATCCCATCACGTTGATGGGTGTCCCGGCCTACGGATTGTTCATTCTTGCCGTGCGGCCCCGCATCTTGCGCCAGTGGCGCACGTTGCTCGCGTTGGTGGCCTGCGCGCTGGTTGGACTCGCGCCGCTGCTCTACTACCCGCTGCGCAGCCCCACGGTGCCCTTCGGCCCCACCGATATGCGTACATGGGACGGCTTCGTGCGCCACGTCACCGCGCGCGGATTGCGGGTCAATCTGTTCCACTTCGGCCCGGCCGACCAGCTCGACCGGGCGCGGGTCTTCTGGTCGCTCCTGCGCCTCCAATTCCCCATCCCCACGCTCCTCCTCAGCGGCGCGGGCTTCGTCTGGCTCGTCCGGCGCGCCCCGAAACTCGCGCTCCTCAGCGGTGCCTTTCTCCTCGGCCACCTGCTGTTCACCCTCAATACTGTCCAGGACGTGATGGCGTACTTGCTGTTACCATTTAGCGCTGTCGCGATGTTGGCGGGCTGTGGGGCAATGGCCGGCGAATTGCGAATTGCGAATGACGAGCAGCGAATCGCTTCGCGTCATTCGCAATTCCTAACTCGCAATTCGCAAGTCCTCACGCTTCTGTTCATAGGGCTGCTCTTACCGTGGCCCACGCTGCGCTGCGCCCAGAACCTCGCGCGGGGCATCTCGCTGCGCGACTTCACCGCTGCCGAGGTGTGGGTGGACGCGGTCCACGCCCGCTTCGACGGGCAAGGCGCGCGCGCGGTGCTGGTCTCCGATTGGGAGCATCTGACCCCGCTGTGGGTGCACGCCTTTACGCAGGGGGAAACGCTGGCCGAAGAGGACCTGAAGCCGGTCTACGTCACTGCCGCCAGCCCGTGGGCCGAGTCGGTGTGGGCCAACATCGAGGTCGGCCCGATCTACCTGCCCGACTACCGCCCCGCTGTGCGGGATGCCGGGTTCCGTCTGCTGCCCGACGGCGACCTCTACCGTGTGGCGCCCCCGCCGGTGACGGACGTCACGCCCGCCCACCCGCTCGACGTGTGGGCCGACGCGCGCGTCCACATCCTGGGATGTGACCTGCCCAGCGCCACCGTGCGCGCGGGCGAACCGCTGGCGTTGGTGCTGTACCAGAGCGCGCCACAGCCTGTCGCGGATATCTGGATGCCATACGCCCAACTTGGCCCGCTCGAAGCGCGCTGGACCACCGACAGCCGCCTGCTGACGCCGTACTGGCTACCCGGCGAGGTCGTCGCGGAGCGCTACGAGATTCCCGTGCCCTTTACCCTGCCCCCCGGCGACTACCCGCTCCGGTTGGGGTACGCCGACCTGAGCGGTGGGCGAGCGTCGCTGCCCCTCTCCACGGGCGGAACGACGGTGGATCTGGCAACGGTCACCGTGCTGCCTGCCAGAGACGCCCCATCCCACGCGGTGCTGGAACGCGCTGTGGCCAACTTCGACAACCAGGTGGCGCTGACGACGGCGCGGGCGCGGGCCGGCTGGCAGACGCGCCAGAACACGTGGGACGAACCGCTGGCCGTGCGGGCGGGCCAGCCGCTCCACTTGACCCTGACCTGGCGCGCGCTGGCTTCTCCGCGTGCCAGCCAGACGATCTTCATCCACCTGCTCGACGGGTGGGGGCAGCTCGTCTACGGCCACGACTACACGCCGCTGGGCGGGGCCGCGCCTACGTACTTGTGGTTCCCCAAGTGGCTGCCCGGGCAGACGTTCACCGACCCGTACCGGCTGACGTTCCCAGACGTTCCGCCCGGAACCTACTGGGTCGAGGTGGGGATGTATGGGATGACTTCCCTTCAGCGCCTTCCTGTGGTAGACTTAACGGGCAATCTGGCCGGCGACCGGGTGATCCTGGGGCCGGTTCAGGTGGAAGCCCCCTGAGGAGGAACGTATGGACACAACGCAGTTAATCTGGATCATCGCTGTGACGGTCCTGACGCTGCTGAACATCGTGTGGCAGTTCGATTTGCAGACGCGGCAGCGCCGCTTGCGGGAGCAGTACACCCAGCTTCGCGACACCACCGACGGCGTCAATTTGCAGATCAACCTGGAAGCGCTGATGGCGCAGATCGAGGAGTTGCAGGGGAAGGCGGGGCGGTTGGAAGCGCTGGCGGCCCAGATGCAGACGACCCTCGGCCACACCGTCCAGGGGTTTGGGATGGTGCGTTTCCAGGCGTTCTCGGGGACCGGCGGGGATCAGAGCTTCGCACTGGCCCTGGTCGACGCGGTGGGCAATGGCATCGTCCTCTCGGCCCTATATGCACGCGAGGGCACGCGGGTCTACGGCAAGCCGTTGGTGGCGTGGACGTCGACGTACAACATGGGCGACGAAGAGCAGGAGGCCATCGCGCAGGCGCGCCAGATGCTCACGCCCTGAGGGGATTTCGAAGCGGTAGAAACGCGAAAACGCCTTAGAGCGCCCAGACAAGCCGCACACGCGAATGCAAGGCAATCGCCCGGGG
>JAFGOJ010000191.1 GCA_016926575.1 Anaerolineae bacterium
AAAAGCCGTTTTTGTTGCATTCTCTGTGAATCTCTGTGTCTGCTCAGTGCTTCTCTGTGTCTAAACCAGAACAGCCTGAGCAATTACCAGGAGGGAAAAGACGACATGGCAAAAATCACGCACATAGTCAAGCGCACGGGCGCGGTGGTGCCGTTCAGGCAGGAACGCATCACCAATGCCATCTATCGAGCAGCAGTGGCGGTGGGCGGGCGCGACCGCTCCATCGCCGAGGACCTGTCCGATCAGGTCGCGGCCATGCTGGAAAAAGTCATGCCGCCCGATCACACGCCGACCGTCGAGGAGATCCAGGACGTCGTCGAAAAGATTTTGATCGAGAACGGCCACGCCCAGACGGCCAAGGCGTACATCCTCTACCGCGACGAGCGGGCCCGCCAACGGCGCGAGCAGGCCGAGCGCTCGACCCGCTCCTACGGCAACATCCCCTGGCGCAAGATTTGGGAGGTGCTCGACTGGGCCGTGGAACACAACCTGCACACCATCGAACACTTGAACGAGCGCGTCGCGCGCGGCGAGTTCCCTCAAATCGTGCGCGAGACGGACCGGGCCTACAACGAGGACATCACCACCGCGTCCGAGATCATCAAAGAGCGCCGCGACAGCGTGAAAATCATCGTCATCGCCGGGCCTTCCTCGTCCGGCAAGACGACCACGACCACCAAACTGAGCCACCTGTTGGGCAAGATGTGCCTGAGCCTGACGCCGCTCACGGTGGACAATTATTTCTTCGATCTGGAGCTCCACCCCAAGGACGAGTTCGGCGATTACGATTTCGAGACTCCCCAGGCCCTCGACCTGGAGCTAATCAACGAGCACCTGGTGCGCCTGGTCGCCGGAGAGGAGGTGCTCGTGCCGTTCTACGATTTCAAGAGCGGTAAGCGCCGCGACGACCAAACCCCGATGCGGATTGGGCCGCGCGACATCATCCTCATTGACAGCCTGCACGGCCTGTACGCGCCAATGACGCAGGGCATCGCTGACGAGCGCAAGTTCAAGTTGTACATCGAGCCGCTGCTGCAAATGAAGGGGACGAACGGCAAGTACGTGCGCTGGACGGACCTGCGGTTGATGCGCCGCATGGAGCGCGACGCCTCACACCGCGCTTACGACCCGCAACAGACGTTGGAGCACTGGCATTACGTGCGCTCCAGCGAGATGCGTCACATCATCCCCTATATCAACACGACCGACTACATCGTCAACAGCGGCCTGCCGTACGAGTTGCCCATCATGCGAGCCAGGTTGTTCGATCACTTTAAGCAATGGCGGGGACAATACAGAGGAGACCCACTCCGCAAGGACGCTTCGATGCGCGCCAATCGCATCTATCGCCTCCTGAGGTCTATCATCCCGGTCGAGGATGACGTCCCTATTCCGCCCGACTCGCTCCTGAGAGAGTTCATCGGCGGCAGTTGTTACGAGTATTAGCCATTGGCCGGCTACTATACCTTCCGCCAGTTTGTCATCAAGACACACGGCCACGAGGTTGCCGTCGTCGGCAAGCCGGGCGTCTGGACGTGGGATGCGCTCAATCCGGGCACGGCGGCGCTGTTGGAGGTGGCCGAGGTCGGGTCTGGGGATACCGTGCTCGACCTGGGCTGCGGCGTGGGCGTCGCGGGCGCGGTCGCGGGTGTGCTGGCTCAGCAAGGCCACGTGACGCTGGTGGATTGCAACGTGGCGGCGACGGCCTGCGCCGAGCGCACGCTGGCCGCTAACCACATCGCCAACGCCGAGGTGCGCTTAGCCGACGGCGTGGAAGGGCTGGCGCCCGCCTCGTTCGACCTGGTGTTGAGCCACCTGCCGCGCGGCCGGGCCGTGCAGGAGGAATTGATCCGCGGGGCGGCCTGGGCGCTGCGACCGGGCGGCCGCTTCTATTTCGTCGCCCACAAGCGATCCGGGGTCAAGGGAGCCATCTCCTACGCCCGCGAGCGGTTCGAGCAATGCCACGTGGTGCGGCAGAAAAAGGGCTACCACGCAGCGATGGCTGTCAAACCGGCCCAATCCAACGCCGCCTGTGCCACGGCCCCGGCAGACGGCTACGTCGCGCGCGCCATCACCCTGGACGGCGCAGAGACGACGCTGGTCAGCAAGCCGGGCGTCTTTGCCTGGGACCGGTTGGACGACGGCGCGGCGGCGTTGGTGAGCGCGATGGAGATCGAGGCCCGCGACTGCGTGCTCGACCTGGGCTGCGGGACGGGGCTGGTCGGGTTAGCGGCCGCCCGCCGCGCGACTGAGGGACGGGTCGTGCTGGTGGACGCCGACGTACGCGCCGTCGAGTCGGCCCGCCGCACGCTGGAGGCGAACGGCGTCGCCAACGGCGAGACGCTGCTCTCGGATTGCGGCTCCGCCGTGCTCGACCGGCGGTTCGACGTGGTCGTGACGAACCCACCCTTTCACCAGGGCGTGGGGGTGGATTACGAGGTAGCCTGCCAATTCGTGCGCGACGCAGCGCGGGCGCTGCGGCGCGGCGGACGTCTGTTTCTCGTCGCCAACCGCTTCCTGCGTTACAATGACCTCATCCAAGAGGTGTTTGGCAACGTCGCCGCCGCCTACGCCGACAACCGCTACCACGTCCTGACCGCGGTGGCGCAGAAACCCGGTTCAGGGTAGAATAATGGTAGATTGATCATTGGCAGCGGGAGATGGCGATGTGGGGCGGACAAGAACAGAAGCGGGTTGACGCCTGCGACGTGGTCGTCGTGGGAGCAGGGCTGGTGGGGGCGGCTGCCGCCGCCCGCCTGGCCCGCGAGGGGATTGCCGTTGCCGTCCTGGAGGCCCAGAGCATAGCCGGCGGCGCGACTGGGCGGTGCGCCGGGATGGTGCTCACCGGCCCGGCCGGCCACTACAACTGGGCCGTCGCCGCCTACGGCCGCCAGAGAGCGCAGGAAGTCTGGTCGTTCACCGTCGAAGGGCGGGAGCAATTGATCGAGACCGCAGAGCGGTTGGGGGCGCCGGCGGCGCGGACCGGTAGTCTCGCCCTCGCCGTTGACGACGCCGAAACCGAGGCGTTGGAGGAATCGGCCGCCTTGTTGCGGGAAGACGGCTTCGACGTCAAGTTCGATTCTACCGACCCACTGGAACGCGGTTTCCGGGCCGTCCTGCGGTATCCCGACGATGCGACGGTGGATGCGGCCGCG
>JAFGOJ010000192.1 GCA_016926575.1 Anaerolineae bacterium
AACCAAGGGGCGAAAATCGCGACATGCCTTAAGTCGTCATTCCCGCGAAAGCGGGAATCCACTTGGCGGCGGTATGGATGCCCGCTTACGCGGGCATGACAATCGGGCGCCTGCTATTTTCGAAGTAGTCGCCACGGCCCCGGCGGGGTGCAGGGACGTTAGGGGCGCGGCATGCCGCGCCCTAATTTAAGAAAGCATCACGTCTCGCATAGCCTGGAGGGTGAACTCCACGTCGGCGTCGCTGATCCAGTAGTGCAGCACGGCGCGGAAGCGCCCGTTCTCGCGCCCCAGCAGCCACACGCCCTGTGCTGCCAGCGCGTCGACGATCTCGTCGTTGGTCTTGGAAACGCCCTCGGCCAGGGCGAAGTAGAGAATGTTCGAGTGGACGGGGGCCGGCTCGATGCCGGGAATCTCCGCCAGCCCTTCGGCTAACCGCCGGGCGCGGGCGTGATCCTCCCCCAGTCGCGGTGCGATTTGCTCCAGCGCGACGATGCCCGCCGCTGCCAGGATGCCCGCCTGGCGCATCCCCCCGCCCACGAGCTTGCGCGCGCGCCGCGCCTCCGCGATGAAGGCCGTGCTGCCGCACACCATCGACCCTACCGGGCAGCACAGGCCCTTGGAGAGGCAGAACGTCACCGAATCGACTTCCCGCACCAGCTCGGCGACCGTCACGCCCAGCGCGGCCGCCGCGTTGAATATGCGCGCGCCGTCCACGTGGACGCGCAGGCCGTGGGCGCGGGCCACCTGGGCCACCTGGGCGGTGTAGGCTGCCGTCAGCGGGACGCCGTTGCATACGTTGTGCGTGTTTTCCAGGCACACCAGGCGCGAGCGCGGAAAGTGGGGGTCGTCCGCCCGCACCGCCTTGTCGATGTCCTCCAGGCGTAGCGTGCCATCGGGCTGGTTGGGGATCGTGCGCGGGGTGATGCCGCCCAGGGCGGCCATTCCGCCTTGCTCGAAGAGCAGCGTGTGGCTCTTGTCGCCGACGATGGCCTCGTCGCCGCGCCCGCAGTGCGCCAGTAGGGAGACCAGGTTCCCCATCGTGCCGCTGGCGACGAAGAGCGCCGCCTCTTTTCCCGTGTGCTCCGCAGCCAGCGCCTCCAGGCGGTTGACCGTGGGGTCGTCTCCGAAGACGTCGTCTCCCACCTCGGCGCGGTACATCGCCTCGCGCATCTCGGGCGTGGGGTGCGTGACCGTGTCGCTTCGCATATCGATGATTCTCATGGTTCCTCCGTATCGTGGCGTGGTATGATGGTATTATGCCACATACGCAACAAGGGAGCAAGGGAGTAGGATCGTAAGAGAACAAAGAGGGTGCTTGCGACTTTGCCCCTTGTGCCTTAAAAAGAAGTGTGCTACAATATGAACCGTTTTGAGTTGAATCGTAATAGCCCACCACTTTTAATCGAACGAGGAGGCTGTCCTTGCTCGAACAGTTCACCTTCATCGGCGTCTTTTTGCTGGTAACTTTGTTTATCTCCTGTGCGATGGTCGGTTTGTCCTGGGTTCTCAGGCCAAAACGACCCGATCCCCGCAAAAGCGAAATCTACGAGTGTGGCCTCGAGCCTCACGGCACGCCGTGGTTCCAGTTCAAGGCACAGTACTACATCTTCGCACTGGTTTTCCTCGTCTTCGATGTGGAGGCCGTTTTCCTCTTCCCCTGGGCCAAGGCGTACAGCCTGATTCCACTCTACGCAGTGATAGAGGGCGTCCTCTTTATCTTGCTGCTGGCCGTAGCATTGATCTACGTCTGGCGCAAGGGACTGCTAGAATGGATGTGAGTCTGCTGGTCGCCTAGCCCTTACCTAATCCCTGGGAGGTTCGTCTATGGGAGACGCCATAGTCAACGTGAGTGCATGGATCGAAGGGCTTTTGCTCGGCACCGGCTTGAGCGAGCCCTGGGTGTCGTTCATCATGACGGTCATTTCGGCGTTCGTCATCGCCTTCATTCCGGTGGTGATCGTCATTTTCCTGGTGTGGGGGTACCGGAAGGCCTCGGCGCGGATGCAGGGGCGGCTCGGTCCCAACAGCTCCGGCACGTGGGCCGGGCCGGGCGGCATTGTGCAGACCTTCGCCGATGCGATCAAGATGCTGACCAAAGAGGACATTCGCCCTGCTGGGGTCGACGTGATCCCCTACAACATCGCCCCGATCCTTATCTTCTTCATCGCCCTGGTCGTCTGGGCGGTGATTCCTTTTGGGCCAGGGACGGTGATCGGGGTTGATCTGAACATCGGCATCTTCTACATCATGGCCTTCTCCTCGGCAGCCCTGTTCGGCGTGTTGATGGCGGGCTGGTCTTCCAACAACAAATACGCCACCGTCAGCGCGTTCCGCTCGGTGGCGTTGTTGATCAGCTACGAGATCCCCCAGCTCCTGTCGGTGCTGGTGGTGGTGATGGTGGCCGGGTCGATGTCGATGCAGGACATCGTCGGGGCGCAGCGCTCGGTGATGTACCTGATCGCCTTGCCGCTGCCGGCCGTCATCTTTCTGATCGCCAGTCTGGCCGAGGTCAACGCCCGCCCCTTCGAACTGCTGGAGGCGGAGTCGGAATTGGTCGCCGGGTACCAGACCGAGTATAGCGGGATGAAGTTCGGCATGTACTACCTGGCCGAGTTCATCAACTCGGTGGCGGTGGGGGCGATCTTCAGCACGCTCTTCCTCGGCGGGTGGCAAGGGCCGTTCGTCGACGCCGCGCCGATCCTCGGCACGGTGTGGATCTTCGCCAAGATCACTCTGATGACGATGCTGTGGATGTTCATCCAGATCACCCTGCCGCGCCTGCGCATCGACCAGATCCTCAACTTCAACTGGAAGTTCCTGGTGCCGCTGGCGCTGGCGAACCTGTGCGTGATCAGCATCGTCAACAAGCTGATCAACGCGCAGGCATCGGACTGGACGCGGGCGGGCATCCTGCTGCTGACGAACATCGCCATTGCGCTGGTGGCATGGACGCTGGTGGCGCTCGGAGGGCGGCAGAAGCGCCGCCAATACGAAGCGGAGTTGGAGGTGGTCGCATGACGCAGCAGATTCTCTTCTTCGTGTTCGGCGCCATCGTGCTGGGGGCCGGGGTGGCTGTGGTCACCGTGCGCAACATCTTCCACGCGGCGCTGTGGCTGCTGCTGGCCTTTTTCGGTGTGGCCGGGCTGTACGTGCTGCTGGAAGCGCCCTTCTTCGCCGCGGTGCAGCTCTTCGTTTACATGGGCGCGATCGGCGTGTTGATTATCTTCGCCGTGATGCTGACCCAGGGGATCATGAAAGAGAAGCAGCTTCCATTCAACGAGCAGTGGTGGATGGCGGGCCTGATGGCGGTGCTCCTGCTGGCCGTGATGGTCTACGTCATCCGGCAGTTGCCGGCGGTGACGCCGCAGGCGCTGCAGTGGGACTCGATCGACCTGCTGGGGATGGCGTTCGTCCATCCGCAGGGCTTCGTGCTGCCCTTCGAGTTGGCGTCGGTACTACTGGTCGCTGCGCTCCTGGGCGCGGTGACGATTGCAAGGGAGCGGTAAATGGTTCCATTACAGTGGTATCTCATATTGGCTGCGGCTCTCTTTTGTGTTGGGCTGTACGGTTTGCTGGCGCGACGGAACGCCATCGCCGTCTTGATGAGCATCGAGCTGATGCTCAACGCCGTCAGCGTCAACTTGATCGCCTTCTGGCGCTACACGGAGTCGAACACGGTGACAGGGCAGGTGTTTGCTGCCTTCGTCTACGTGGTCGCCGCTGCCGAGGTGGCGGTGGGCCTGGCTATCATCATCGCCATCTGGCGCACGAAGAACACGGTCGTCCTCGAAGAAATCGACCTGCTCAAGGGATAACGAGGTGCCTATGTCTACACTTCTCAACCTGGCGTGGTTCATCCCGGTTTTGCCGTTCCTGGCGTTCGTCGCCGTGGCGCTGTTCGCCTACAAGAGCCAGAAGCTGAGCCACTCGCTGGTGATCGGCGGCATCGCTGCCGCGCTGGTGCTGGCGCAGATCGTCTTCTGGACGGCGGTATTGTTGCCCGTCGGCGGCGGGGAACACGCATACCAATCGCACGTTTCGATCCCCTGGCTGCCGGCCGGCCGCGAGTTCGCCGAGATCAGCATCTGGATCGACCCGGCGACTACGGTGATGCTCTTCATGGTCCCCATGGTCTGCTTGATGATCTTCATCTACTCCGTGGGGTACATGAACTTCGGCACGGATGAAGAGGACCCGCGCTACAGTCGCTTCTTCGCCTACATCGCGCTCTTCGCCACCGGTATGCTGGGGATGGTCGTCTTCAACAACTTGCTGACCTTCTTCATTTTCTGGGAGATCATGGGCACCTGCTCGTACCTGCTGATCGGCTTCTGGTACGAGAAGAAATACCCCGATCCCAACAAGATTACGCCCAAGCAGGCCGGGCTGAAGGCCTTTTTGGTGACCAAGGTGGGCGACTTGTTCTTTATGATGGGACTGGTGCTGCTCTACTCCCAGGTAGGTTCCCTGGCGTATGAGGACATCTTTGCCGCCGAGACGTTGCACCACCTGGTCGAAACGCCGTTCTTGGGCACGACGATGGCCACTGCCGTCGCGTTGTTGCTCTTCGGCGGGACGGTAGGCAAGAGTGCCCAGTTCCCACTGCACGTCTGGCTGCCCGACGCGATGGAAGGCCCCACGCCGGTTTCGGCGCTGATCCACGCGGCGACGATGGTCTCCGCAGGCGTGTTCCTGGTGGTGCGGGCGTTCCCCATCTTCCAGGTCGCTGCGCCGGTCATGGTCGGCGGCATTCCCTTCGTCGCCCTCATCGGCGTGATCACGGCGCTGGGCGCTTCCTTCATCGCCATCGCCCAGGACGACGTCAAAGGCGTGCTGGCCTTCTCGACCATCAGCCAGCTCGGCTACATGGTCGCGGCGCTGGGCATCGGCGCGTACGTGGCGGGCACGTTCCACCTGATCACTCACGCCTTCTTCAAGGCGCTGCTGTTCTTGAGCTCCGGCTCGGTGATCCACGGGATGGAGCACGGGCACCATCACGCGCACGCCCACGCGCACCACGACGCGCATCACGACGACCACCACGAGGAACCCTGGTTCAACGCGAACGATATGATGAATATGGGCGGGCTGCGCACGCGCATGCCGCGCACGTTCTGGGCTTTCCTCGCCGGGGGGCTGGCGCTCTCCGGCTTCCCGCTGATCACCTCCGGCTTCTGGTCGAAGGACGAGATTTTGGCGCAGGCCTACACGTTGGAGCACGGGGCCTTTCAAGCTGTTTTCTGGATTCTGGCGGCGGCGGCGGCGATCACGGCCTTCTACACCGCGCGTCAGTTGTGCCTGACCTTCCTGGGCGAACCGCGCACCGAGGCGGCCCGCCACGCGCCCGAGAGCGTGCCCTCGATGACCACGCCGCTCCTGATCCTGGCCTTCTTTGCCATCACCCTGGGCTGGGCCGGCATCCCGGAGGAGTTCCCCATCATCGGCGGCATCATCCCCAACTGGTTCCACCACTTCGTCCAATCGACGATCGAGGCGGGCCACGGGGCCGAGGGCCACACGGCGCTGCGCGTGCTGGGTCACCTCTCCGAAGGCGCAGAAGCCACGCACAGCAACGTGCCGCTGTTTGTGGGCTTGAGCGTGGCGCTGGGTGGCCTGGGGGCGGGCTGGCTGGTCTACGGCTGGAAGCCGCTCAAGGCCGGGGAGATGGATCGGGTCGAGGCGGCGCTGCGCAAAATCGGTCTGGGCTGGCTGTACAAGGCGCTCGAAAACCGGCTCTACTTCGACACGCTGTACCGCTGGACCATCATCCAAGGGACGTTGTTATGGGCGGATGGGAGCTACTGGTTCGATTCGCACATCGTCGATGGGGCGATCAACGGCGCGGCCTGGGTAGGCCGGAACCTGTCTGCCATCGCATCATGGCTGGACGCCAACATCGTCGATGCGTTCGTCAACCTGGTGGGGCGTGTCGGGCGCGTCGTCTCCGAGTTCGGTGACGTGTTCGATTTGAAGGTCGTAGACGGGCTGGTCAACGGGGTGGGGGTGCTCATCAAGGCGCTGGGCGACCTCTTCCGACCCATTCAGACCGGCCGCGTGCAGGACTATTTGCTGATGGCGTCGGTGACGATGCTGGCGTTGATGACCGTGTTTTTTGTAGCAGTCCAAATCCTACAAATTTGGTAGAGGAGAGCATGCTATGAGTTTTCCAATTCTGACCGTTACCCTCTTTCTCCCGCTGGTGGGCGCGCTGTTGATCCTGGTCATTCCGCGCGAGGACGAGAACACCATTCGGCGGGTAGGCACCGCGTTTGCCTTCTTGACCATCATTCTGACCGCCATCATCTGGGTGGTTGTGGCAGGAGAGGGCGCTGGTGCGATGCAGTTGGCGGAAGAACACGAGTGGATCTCGATCTTCAACATCTATTACCGGCTGGGTGTCGATGGCTTGAGCGCGCCGATGCTGTTTCTGACCGCGCTCTTGACCACGCTCTCGCTGTTCTACTCCGCCCGCACCATCACGATGCGCGTCAAGGAATACTACTTCCTGTTCCTGCTGCTAGAGATGGGGATGATCGGCGTCTTCACCTCTATGGACCTGGTCCTGTTCTACGTCTTCTGGGAGATCGGCCTGGTGCCGATGTTCCTGCTGATCGGCGTGTGGGGCGGTGACCGGAGGGAGTACGCGGCCATCAAGTTCTTCCTCTACACCCTGGCAGGTAGTGTGGCGATGCTGCTGGCGATCCTGGGCATCTATTTCGAGACCGGCTCTTTCTCGATCATCGAGATCGGCCAGTACGCAGCCCAGCAGCCGCTCTTCGGCGATCTGCCGGCGGCGGTGAGCATCGCGGCCTTCTGGGCCTTCTTCATCGCCTTCGCCATCAAAGTGCCGTCCTTCCCCTTCCACACCTGGCTTCCGGACGCCCACACTCAAGCGCCGACGTCGGGTAGTGTCATCCTGGCCGGCATCTTGCTGAAGCTGGGCGCCTACGGCCTGATCCGCGTCACGCTGCCCTTCTTCCCACGTGAGTTCTACCGCTTCTCGGTGGAGATTCCCATCATCCCCATCCTGGCGATCATGAGCATCGTCTACGGGGCGCTGGTGTGTATGGCTCAGTGGGACCTGAAGAAGCTGATCGCCTACTCCTCGGTGGCGCACATGGGCTACGTGACGATGGGCATCTGCGCGGCGGCGGCGGCCCTGCCGTACCTGGGGAACGACCTGGACCTGGCAGCGGCGGCCTCCGGCCTCACCGGCGCGGCCATGCAGATGTTTGCCCACGGCATCATCACGGGCGGCTTGTTCTTCCTCGTCGGCATCATCTACGAGCGTGCGCACACCCGCGACCTGAAGGCTTTCGGCGGCCTGGCGAGCCAGATCCCCTACTACTACGGCATCATGATGGTGACCGGCTTCGCCTCCCTGGGCCTGCCCGGCCTGGCTGGCTTCTGGAGCGAGTTCTTCGTCTTCCGCGGGGCTGTGCGGTTCATCCCTGTGGCGGCCTTCATCAGCGTGTTGGGTGTGGTCTTCACCGCGGCCTACATCCTGTGGAAGATCATACAGCACGTCTTCTTGGGCGATCTGGACAAGGAGAAGTGGGGCCATCTGCCGGATATGTTGTGGTGGGAGAAGGTCACGATGTGGCCTCTGGTTCTGACCATGGTGTTCCTGGGCTTCTATCCCACCCCGCTGCTGAATAGTTTCAACCTGGCGCTGACCAGCCTGTTGAATGGGCTGCCGTAGCAAACGCACTACGACGCGCAGTGCGCAAGCCATGCGTGCTTGCGCATTGCGCCTCACATGTGGGGAGGACAGACCTTGAATCTTGGACAGACTCTCACATTCGGGCAGACCGTGTGGGCGCTCTCTCCCGAACTGGTACTCCTGGTGACGGCTATCCTCGTCTTGATCCTGGACGTTGTCCGTCCGCACCAGGAGGGGAAGCGCTGGCCGCCATACGTCACTTTGGCGGGCCTGGCGGTCGCGGGGGCGGCGGTCGTTAGTCTATGGTTGGCGGGCTGCAACACGCGGGTGCTGGCCGTGGTGTCGTGCGACCCGTTTTCCCTGGCGGTCAAGTTCATCGCGCTGCTGGCGATGGCGATTGTCGTCTTGAGCTCCGACGTGTTCATCCGCACGCGCAAGCTCTCTCAAGGGGTGTTTTACGCCCTGTTGCTTTTCTCTACGCTGGCGATCTGCCTGCTGGGCGCGTCGGTCGACCTGATCATGATCTTCCTGGCCTTCGACTTCCTCAGCATCGTCTCGTACGTGCTGACCGGGTACCTGCGTGGCAGCCGGCGCTCGGCCGAGGCAGCGATCAAGTATATGCTGTACGGGGCGGGCCTCTCGGCGATGATGCTCTACGCGATGTCGTGGCTGTACGGGCTGACCGGGCAGACCAACCTGGAGGGCATTGCGTCGACGCTGGCGATGGGCGAGCAGATGCTGCGCCCGATGCTCTTCCCGATTCTGATTATGTTGCTGGCCGGATTTGCCTTCAAGATCGGCGCGGTGCCGTTCCACCAGTGGGCGCCGGACGCCTACGAGGGCGCGCCGACGCCGGTGACGGCGTTCCTGTCGGTCGGCCCCAAGATCGCCGGGTTCGCGCTGCTGGTGCGAATCACGGTGATCGCGTTCCCGTCTACCCTGAACTTCGTGCACCTGGACTGGCGGACGCTGCTGATGGCCATCACCGCGGTCACGATGACGCTGGGTAACCTGGTGGCGTTGTGGCAGCGCAACATCAAGCGCATGCTGGCCTACTCCAGCATCGCGCAGGCCGGTTACATCCTCATCGGCGTGGTGGCTGCTTCGCCTCTGGGGACGGCCGGCGTGCTGATCTACCTGCTGGCCTACGCGGTGACCAACCTGGGCGCCTTCGCGGCCATCATCGCCTTCTCGAACCAGGTCGGTTCGGACTACATCAGCGACTACGCGGGCCTGAGCAAACGCGCGCCGGGACTGGCCGCGCTGCTGCTGATCTCTTTGCTCTCGCTGGGTGGCATCCCGCCCACGGCGGGCTTTTTCGGAAAAGTGTATCTGTTCTCTGCCGCGCTCCAGTCCGGCCTGATCTGGCTGGCGGTCGTAGGGGTGATCAACAGCGTTATCTCCCTAGGCTACTACTGGAAAGTGATTCGCGAGATGTACATGGTTGAGCCTAAGTCGGAGGATGTGATCGTCACACCGCGCTCGCTGGGAGTGGCGCTGGGCGTGACCATGACCGGCGTGTTGTTGGTGGGCATCTTTTCCAACCCGCTGCTGCACTTGCTGGAACCGGTCGTGCGCGTTCTGTTCCTCCGGTCATAGGCGGTTGGAAGTTCTGCGGTACTTGTGCTATAATCCGCGCTATGGATGAGAATGAAGGCAAATCACCGCCGAAGGTCAAAATAGACTGGCAAGACACGCTCTGGGTTCTGACAATGGGGGCGCAGGGTGGGTTGTTGGTCGCCGTCCCCGTCCTGGTGGGGCTGGGGCTGGGTATCTTGTTGGACAATCAGTTCGGCACGCTGCCCTGTATCGCGCTCGCGCTGACGCTGGTCGGCGGGGTGCTCGGCCCGGTGATGCTCTACCGGTGGGTGCGCTCTTCGGTGGCGCTGCACGTGCAGAAGCGGTTGGATGAGAAGAAAGGCGAGGAGAAGCCTGAATGAATCTTAAAGCAGCTCTCAAAACCCCGGGCGGCAAGCTGGCCCTTCTCGTGGTTGTGGTGGGGATCTTGGTCCTCTTCGCAGTCGGCACGTTGAGGGACGACACGGTGCTGCCAGAGATTTCGATGGCGGCGGAGAACATTCCCATTCCTTTCGAAAATCCGGTGCTCCAGGTTCCCAACACGCTGCCTTCTACATGGCTGACGATGCTGATCTTGATCGTCTTGGGGCTGTTGTACAACCGATCCCTGAAGAGGGACGAGCCTTCCCGGCTCCGCGTGGCGGTCGAGGCGATCGGCGAGTATATGCTGGAGTTCATGGAGAATGTGGGCGGTGAGCACACGCGCCTGTTCTTCCCGCTGGTCGCCACGTTCTTCCTGTTCATCGCGGTCAGTAACTGGTGCGGCATCCTGCCCGGGTTCGGTTCGGTGGGCGTGTGGGTCGCACACCACGCTGAGGCCGCGCACGTAGAAGAAGGACACGCAGAAGAGACCGCCGTCGAGGAGCACGGTGGCGAAGAAGGCGCGCACGCCGGCGAGATACTCGTTCCCTTCTTCCGCTCGGCCAATGCCCACCTGAGCACGACGTTGGCCCTGGCCATCCTGTCTGTGGGGGCCACGCAGTATTTTGGGTTCAGAATCCAGGGTAAGTCGTACCTGGGCAAGTATTTCAACTTCAAAGCGTCCTCTCCCAAGCCCAAAGAGCCGGAACCGGGCCTGCCGGGCGCGATCGGCCGGATCGCCCGCGTGGTCGAGATCGGCGTCAACGGCATCGTGGGCCTGTTGGAGATCGCGCTCGAAGCGCTCAAAACCCTCCCGTTTGCCTTCCGTCTCTTTGGCAATATCTTCGCCGGAGAGGTGCTCCTCTTCGTGGTGAGCTACCTCTTCCTGTTCGTTTTTCCCATCGTGTTCCTGGGGCTGGAGTTGTTCGTCGGTCTGATTCAGGCATTGATCTTCTCGATGCTGACGCTGGTCTTCTTCTCGATGGCTGGGACGTCCCACCATGGAGATGAATCACATTAGACGCTTTTGCAAGCGAAAAGAAAGAAAAGGGGGAATTTTCTATGTGGCCTGAAGGAATTGATGCTGTTACACAAGCTGCGGCAGCGTACACGATTATGATCGGGGTCATCGCTCCGGCGTTCTCGATCGGTTGGATCGGCAGCAAGGCGATGGAAGCCATCGGACGCAACCCTGAGGCGAGTGGTGGCATCTTGACGAACATGATCCTCATCGCAGCCCTGGCGGAGGCTATCGCCATCTACGCCCTGGTTGTGGCGCTGGCAATCAAGTTCGTCAGCTAGGTCTCTGACCTGCTGTAAGAAAGGAGTTGAGCCTTGGGTGGTCCATTTGAGGCGCTAGGCATCAATCCTCTCTTCCTGTTGTCCCAGATCGTCAATATCGGGATTCTTTTCATCGTGCTGCGGCTCTTCCTCTGGAAGCCGATGATACAGCGTCTGGAAGAGCGGCGGGTGATGCTGCGTAAGCAAAAAGAAGATGCTGAGGCGATTTCCAAATCCCGTGCCGAGATCGAGCAGGAACGAGAGCGCGTTCTAAACGAAGCGCGGTCGGAGTCGGAACGCGTCCTGGCGGAAGCCAGGAAGGAATCCCGCGAGATCGCCGAGCAGGCACGCGGCGAAGCGCGTGCCGAGCGGGAGCGGGTGCTGACTCAGGCGGCTGAGGAGGCCGAAGAGGAACGCAACCGGCTCCTGGGTCAAATGCGCGAGCAGATTGCCGCGCTGGCCATCGCCGCCGCGAATAAGCTGGTGGGCGAAGCACTGGACGAACAGCGCCAGCGCGCCCTCGTCGCCGCGTTCTTCAGCGGCGTCCGCGACGGTCGTGTGGAGGTCGTGCCCGAGGGTATCGGCGAAGTTGCCGGCCCGGTGGTCATCACCAGCGCTATGCCGCTCACCGACGACGAGAAAGCCGCCATTCAGCGCGACCTGGCCGAGCGGTTGGGGCAGGCCGATCTGAAGGTTTCCTACCGGGTCGACCCCCAGATTCTCGGTGGGCTGATCGTCCGCGTTGGCGACCGGCTGATCAATGGCAGCGTGGCCGGGCGGCTGGAACAGTTGCAACAGACGCTGTCCTGACCTGTTGTGGATCGTGGAATAGTGGGAGCAATCCGCACCACCGGTGCGGATTGCTCCCATGTGCTTATGTGCGATGAATGAGACGCCACAGCGACTGAGTGCTCTGATCGATGTCCTCCCGTCCGTCCTGCGCCGGGTGGGCGGCGACGCCACGGTGACCCGCATCGTCGTCGACTCGCGCCAGGTGCGCCCGGGCGACCTGTTCGTCGCCATCCCCGGCGTCTCCGTGGACGGGCATACCTTCATCCCCAAAGCCTTGGAAGAGGGCGCGGTCGCCGTGGTCGGCGAGCGCCCGCCGCAGGCCCTGCCGGCGCATCTGCCGTGGGGCTCCTTCACCTACGTCCAGGTGCGTGACGCACGCGAGGCCTGGGCCTGGCTGTGCACGGCCTGGGAGGGCTTCCCCTCACGCCAGATGACGCTGGTCGGCGTGACCGGTACCGATGGCAAGACCACCACGTCGACCCTGATCCACGCCATCCTCCAGGCCGGCGGGCTGGAGACCGGCCTGATCACCACGGTCAGCGCGCGCATCGGCGCGGAGGAGGTGGACACGGGCCTGCACACGACCACGCCCGACCCGCCCGACGTGCAGCGCTACCTGGCGCGCATCGCTGCCAGCGGCGCGAGCCACACGGTGTTGGAGGTGACCTCCCACGGCCTGGCGCAGCACCGCGTGGCCGGGTGCGACTTCGACGTGGCGGTGGTCACCAACATCACGCACGAGCACCTGGATTTTCACGGCTCGCTGGAAGCGTACCGGGAAGCGAAGACGCGCCTGTTTGCAGGGCTGACGCGCTCCTTTCGCAAGCCCGGCGTGCCGAAGGTGGCGGTGCTCAACCGGGACGACGACTCTTTCCGTTACCTGAGCCCGTTGCCCGCCGACCGGCAGATCACCTACGCCATCGACGGGCCGGCGGACGTGACGGCGGCCGGCGTGACCTACACCCCCGCCGCGACGCGTTTCACGCTGCGCCTGCCGCAGGCTGAGGTGGCGGTGGAGACGACGTTGGTGGGGGCGTATAACGTCAGCAACGTGCTGGCGGCGGCCGGTGCGGGTGTGGCGCTGGGCGTGCCGCCTGACGCTATTGCGCGCGGCATCGCGGCGGTGCGCGGCGTGCCGGGGCGGATGGAGCGCATCGAGGGCGGGCAGGGTTTCATCGCCATTGTCGACTTCGCGCACACACCGAACGCCCTCAAGCGCACGCTGGAGGCGGCGCGGGAGATGACCGCCGGGCGCGTGATCGCGGTCTTCGGTTGCGCCGGGCTGCGCGACCGCGAGAAGCGCACACTGATGGGGCGCACCGCCGGGGAGCTGGCCGACGTGGTGGTGCTCACCGCCGAGGACCCGCGCACGGAAGACCTGGACCAGATCATGGCGGTCAGCGCCGCAGCGGCGCGCGAGGTGGGCAAGCAGGACGGCGTCGACGTGTTTCGCGTGGCCGACCGCGGCGCGGCCATCCTGCGCGCGTGCCAGATGGCGCGGCCCGGCGATCTGGTCATCGCCTGCGGGAAAGGGCACGAGCAGTCGATGTGCTTCGGCACGGTCGAGTACCCCTGGGATGATCGGGAGGCGATGCGCCGGGCGCTGCGTGGAGAGACGCTGGACACGCTGCCGACGGCCTCGCACGGATAGAGCGCCCTGTGAAAACGAACCGCCTGTTATTGCTGCTGATCGTATCGACCTACGCCGTCCTGGGTGTGCTGTACGCCGCCTATACCCCGCCATGGCAAGTTCCCGACGAACCCGCGCATTACAATTACGTCCGCTCCCTGGCCGAGAACGGCGCTTTTCCGGTGATGGAGATGGGCGATTACGACCAGGAGTACATCAGCCAACTGGTCGGCGAAGGCTTCCCGGCCCACCTTCCCATCGACCCCATCACTTACGAGGATCACCAGTTGCCGCTGTATTATTTGCTGGCGACGCCGGTGTATCTCGTTTTTGACGGCGCGCTGCTGCCCTTGCGTCTGCTCTCGGTGGGGTTGGGGTTGGCGCTGCTGCTTGTCGTCCATGGGCTGGTGCGCATCCTCTTGCCTGAGCATCCGCCCGTGGCGCTGTTGGTGACGGCGCTGGTGGCCTTCGTGCCGCAGCATTTGGCGATGATGGCCGGGGTGGAGAACGACGCGCTGGCGGAGTTGCTGGTGGCGGCGTCGCTGTGGATGGCGCTGCGTTACGTGAAGCTGGAGGTGGGCGGGCGGCAGTTCCTGGTCGGGTGGGGGCTGACGCTGGGCCTGGTGCTGCTGACCAAGGCGTCGGCCTACGTGGTGCTGCCGGTGGCGCTGCTGGCGGTGTGGCTGCGCGCGCGGCGGGAGGGGCAGACGCTGGGGTGGATGACAGCGCAGGCGATGTGGATCGGGCTGGCGGCGGCCTTGCTGGCGGGGCCGTGGTTCGTGCGCAACGCGTCGCTCTACGGCTGGGCCGACCCGCTGGGCACGCTGCGGCACAACGTGGTGGTCGTGGGCCAGCCGCGCACTGCGGAGTGGATCGCCGAGTACGGTCTGCTGGGGGTGGCGGGGCGTATGGTGCAGACGACGTTCCGCAGCTTCTGGGGGCAGTTTGGCTGGATGGGGGTGCCGTTCCACGCGGAGATTTACCAGGGTTTGCTGCTGCTGAGCGGGGCGTTCGTGGCCGGGTTCGTGGGGTGGTGCTTCAACCGCCGGCGGCCTGGCGTGCCTGACCTTCCCCCCGACGCTTTGTGGCTGCTGGTTCTCTCTGCGGCGCTGACGGCGCTATTGTTCCTGGCGTACAACGCGACCTTCGTGCAGCATCAGGGGCGGTATCTCTTCCCGGCGCTGGGGCCGCTGGCGTTGGGGGCAGCGCTGGGGCTGACGTGGCTCTTTTCCCCGTCCGCCGCGCGCTGGGGTGTGCCTGCCTGGGGTGGCGTGGGGGTGGTGCTCGTTGTGTGGAAGCTGGTGGGGCAGGGGCCGTCGCTGTTTGCCGTCGGCGTGGCGTTTGGGTTGGC
>JAFGOJ010000193.1 GCA_016926575.1 Anaerolineae bacterium
AGTTGCCTTTCCCGCCGCGAAAAGGGGGAGTGGGGGTTTTGCGGGCGGCGAAGCCGCCCGCAAAACCCCCACCTTCTCCCTTCGACGCGCCAGGCGCGTAACTGCCAGGCGCACAGCCTGAGCAGTTACCTTGCCTCTATGTGAGGGTTGTCGTTTAGCCGCCCCGATGTATAATGAACACGTCCCAGGAGGAAGCCTTGAGCAACCATCGTCAGTTCGTCGATGCCAACAGAGACTGGATACTGCTCCCGCTCGGCCTGGCTGCGCTTGCCGGATTGATTTTCATCGGTTTGAGCAATTATCTGCTGTTCCACGCGCTGGCGGAGGGCTTCTGTATCGCCGTTGCCTGCGCCGCGTTCGTGCTGGCGTGGAACACGTTCAAGTTCACCGATAACGGCTACCTCCGGTTTCTGGGCATCGCGTTTTTCTTCGTCGCCGGGCTGGATTTTTTCCATATGTTGGCCTACAAGGGCATGGGCATTTTCCCCACCTACGATGCCAACCTGCCCACTCAGCTCTGGATTGCCGCACGCGCTACGCAGAGCTTGTCGCTGCTGGTGGCTCCGGCGTTCCTCAAACGCAGGGTGAACCGGCATGCGGCGGCTGTCATCTACACAGCGATCTCCGTGACTGTGTTGGGGCTGGCGTTTGGGCGGCTCTTCCCCGATTGCTACGTCGAAGGTGAAGGCCTGACGCCCTTCAAGATCGTGAGCGAATATATCGTCTCGCTGTTGCTCGTGGGGGCGATTTTGCACATGGTGTACCGCCGGACTGCCTTCAATGCAGAGACCTTCCGCTGGATGGCGGTGGCGCTCAGTTTCACTATCCTCTCTGAGTTGGCCTTCACGATCTACATCCACGTGTACGACGTACTGAACGTTGCCGGGCACATTTTCAAAGTTCTGGCGTTTTATTTCATCTACCGGGCCATCGTCGAGACCGGGTTGCGCAAGCCATACGCAGCATTGTTCTGGGACGTGCAGCAGCGAAATGAACAGTTGGAGCGGGAAATCGATGCGCGCAAACGGGCCGAGGACGCGCTGCGGGAGAGCGAATCTCGCGTCAGGCGCACGCTGCAAAGCGTCCTCTCACCGGTTGGTAACCTGGACCGCCTCGAACTGCGCGACATCATCGACGTCGAAGCCATCCAATCGCTGGTAGACGATTTCTACGCGCTGACGCAGACGGGAATCGCCATTCTCGATCTCGAAGGAAATGTGCTCGTCGCCGCAGGCTGGCAGGATATCTGTACTCAGTTTCACCGCGTCCACCCTGAGACGCTGCGCCACTGTATCGAGAGCGATACGCAGCTCTCGTCGGGGGTGCCGCCCGGGTCCTACAAGCTCTACAAATGTAAGAACAATATGTGGGACATGGCCACGCCTATCGTCGTGGGCGGGCGGCACGTGGGCAACCTGTTCCTGGGGCAGTTTTTCTTCGACGACGAGGTGGTCGATACGGACGTGTTCAGGCAGCAGGCCCGCACATGCGGGTTCGACGAAGTGGCGTATCTGGCCGCACTCGACCGGGTGCCCCGTTGGCCGCGCGAGCGGGTCGAGACCGTCTTCAGGTACTACATGAAGTTCGCTACGATGATCTCGCAACTGAGCCATAGCAACTTGTCGCTGGCCCAGGCATTGTCCGACCGCGACCGCCTGTTGGTTGCGCACCGGGAGAGTGAACAGAAGTTCAGGAGCTACGTCGAGAGCGCGCCCTACGGCATCTTCGTCGCCGACCAGGACGGCCGCTACGTCGAGGTGAACGACGCAGCATGCCAATCGACCGGCTACGCGCGGGATGAACTGCTCGGTATGCAGATTGCCCACCTCATCCCGCCCGACCATCTCGACGCGGGGGAATGGCACTTCCGAACGCTTCTCGAACGGGGTGTATCTGTTGGCGAGGTGCCGTTCGTCACAAAGGATGGACGCCTCCGCTGGTGGTCGGTGAACGCAGTGCGTCTGTCTGACACACGCTTCCTGGCCTATACGGAAGACGTCACCGAGCGCCGCTGGGCCGAGGAGGCCCTGCGCCAAACGACCGAACGGCTGCGTATCCAGCATGAAATCGACACCGCCATCCTGTCTGCGCGCTCTGCCGAAGAGATCGCCCACACCACGCTACACCACTTGCGCGATCTCGTGCCCTACCTCGTCGCCAGCATCTCCGAGGTCGACCTGGTCCAGCAGCGTGGGCGGGACATCGCGGTGCTGACCGATGGATCGCATCGCGTGCGGCCGGCGATGTGGTACTCGCTCTCTATGGCCGGGCATCTGGCCGAGTCGATCCGGCAGGGGCAAACCCGCCTGGTTCAGGACATTGCCACTCTGCCGGACCTCTCGCCCCTCGAACGCTCGCTGGCGGCGCGCGGAGGGCGCGCCTACGTCAACGTGCCGATGATGGCTCAAGATGCGCCGGTTGGCGCGTTGAGCTTGGTCGCGCGTGAGCCCCATTTCTTTCGGCCGGAACACGTCGAGGTGCTGGAGGAGGTGGCCGACTCGCTGGCCGTGGCGATGCAGCAGGCGCGCCTGTTGGAGCAGACGCAACAGGATGCAGAGACGAAGGCGTTGCTGCTGCGTGAGGTCAACCACCGCGTGCTGAACAACTTGACGATGATCCTGTCGATTCTCGATATGGAGCGCGGTCGCCCGCTGGAGGATCAGCGGGACTTCCACGCCGCGCTGCAAGACGTGCGCAGCTGTATCGAGGGCATCACGACCGTTCACCGCATGCTGTCGAGTACCCAATGGTCGCCCCTGGAACTGGGTGAGGTCGCCAGGCAGGTCGCCCGTGCGGCGTTGAGCAGCTCGCCGATGCAGCACCACGTCGATGTGACGGTGGACGTCCCGGGCGATTTGCCGCCCGTGTCGGCGAAAGATGCCGTGGCGCTGGCCCTGGTCATCAATGAGCTGACCACCAACAGTCTCAAGTACGCCTTCGCGGGCCGCGCGCATGGGCAGATTAGGATCCGCATTGCGCGGCTGGAGGGGAGAAAGGTGCAGGTGCTCTTTTGCGATGACGGCCCGGGGTTGCCCGACGACGTGTTGCAAGGGGAGCGCCACAACGTGGGGCTGTGGCTGGTGCGTGCCAACATCACCCACACGTTGGGCGGCGAGGTGGCCCTGTACAACGATGGGGGCGCGGTGGTGGCGATGACGTTCCCCTACTTTACGTGATGGGAGGCACGCCCCGGTGAAGAGACTCATCAGCGTCGATGTGGAAGGGGACGTAGATGCCCTGCTGGCGTGCTGGCCCGTCCCCGATGTGGCCAGGTTCACCCGCATGGGTCCACAAGCGGCGAAACTGATTTTCTACGACGACGCGGTAGTCCATTTCGACGCGCTCGAGGCGGCCATTGCACGGCACGCGCTCCCTGTCGATCTCGGCGTGCGCTACCGGGCCCACAGTTTCAGCGCCGAGGAGTGCGCGGCCGCCGAGTTGCTGATGCTGTACGGGCGCTGTCTGGACGGCGTGAGCTTCCCCTTTCGGTATGCTGGCGTGTCGGAGCTACAGAGCCGCTCGCAGTTGGAGGTGGTCGCCCGCGAAGCGTTGCCGGGGCGGTTCGTGGCCCTGTGTGGGTCGGGCCACCTGATGCGCGCCGACCTGCGCGCCGACCTGGAAGGCGCTGGCCTGGCGACGGGGCTGCTCGGCGTGCCGGCAAGCATCGACGTCGAGGGGCAGGCCGGGCGGGTCGAGGATTGGCTGTGGGTCTCGTCGACCGTCGACCTGGGCGAACCGGACACACAGCGGCGTTTCGTCGGCGCTTTCGACCGGGCGCGCTGGGGCGGTGAGCACTGGTGCTCCTCCTCGTTCTACAACGGGCGCATTTTCACCGTTTCACAGTCTGTGTACCGCTTTTTGACGGCCTTGCCGGCGGGCGATACGTGCGAACTCGATTTCGCTCCGGTGGAGGTGACCGGCCCCGCATTGGCGTGCCGGTGAAGAACAGAGAAAAGTAGGTCACGTTTTCAGCGTGATGCCCGCTCGGCGCGGGTCCACGACCCGGCGGGAGCACGTTGTCTGGTGGTGGTAGGCGCTACCACCACCGGAGCGAGCCGCCCCCTACCAACGGCACCATTGACCGGAACCCATTTGCGGAAGGGGTCCGGGGGAACCGGAAGGTAAACCGCAGGTTTACCCGTTTCC
>JAFGOJ010000004.1 GCA_016926575.1 Anaerolineae bacterium
AAAAGGGGGAGTGGGGGTTTTGCGGGCGGCGAAGCCGCCCGCAAAACCCCCACCTTCTCCCTTCGACGCGCCAAGCGGGTAACTGCCGGGCGCACAGCCTGAGCAGTTACGATTCGTGGGGAAAATTTCGCAACAGCAGGTGGCGAAGGCGAACATACACCTGTAGGGCGGGTTTCTTACCCGCCGGGAAGGTATGGAAACCTGCCCTACTTTCGCCACGAATTGACACGAATTTGTATTTAATTCGTGCAAATTCGTGGCTGATTTTAACGGCGCTCGAAAGTTCGTCGACTGACCCGAAGTGACGTCTTGGCACAACTATGGTATACTTGTCCGGTACGAGAACAGTCTGGAGGGGGATCGAGAAGGGCTATGAACAAAAAGATTCTGATCGTGGACGACGAACCTCATATCCGCATTCTGTTGGAGCAGGCACTTGAGGATTTGGAGTACGAGGGCGTCGAATTGATCCTGGCGGCGGACGGACGTGAAGGTCTCGAAACCGCGCTGAATGAAAAGCCCGATCTGATTTTTCTGGACGTGATGATGCCGTACATGAGCGGCTACGAGGTGTGCCAGCACGTCAAACAGGCCGGTTTTGACACGCACGTGATTTTGTTGACCGCGAAAGGGCAGGCTGTGGACAAGGAACGCGGTTCAGAATCTGGCGCTGACCAGTACGTCACCAAGCCTTTCGACCCCGACTACATCGTCGAGCGGGCGTGTGAGGTGTTGGGGATCGACCTCTAGCGCAGAGACGGTTCACTCGCGGGTGGGCTTCTCCACCGCCACCAGGGTGTTCAGCTCGGCCACGAAGCGGTTGAAGCCGGAAACGTAACTGTCCAGGTAATCCTGCGCCAACAGGTCGGCCAGGAACGCCTCCCCCAGATCGAGGAGCAGCGGCACGAAGGGCCGGAAGTCGCGCAAGCTGATCTGCATCCGCTCCTGGTCGTCTGTGACGATGCCCCACACCAGCTCCTTGGTCTGGCCGTCGTCGCGGGCGCTGATGAAGCGCACAATCGACGTCCCCGGAGCGACGCGCCCCACGTTGGAGAAGACCTCGTTGCCCTTGATGATCTCGTTCAGCACACCGATGCGCTGCGGAATCTGGTCCAGCAGGTGCTGCATGGATGGGGGCAGGTGCGCCAGCAGGCGGATGGTGGCAGTGTTGAAGCTCTCCCCGCGCATCGTGACCCCTTTCAGCGCATTCAATAACTCCTCGAATGCCTTCAAATAGGCCAACAACTCCCGCCGCACCGTATCGAACGGCGTCCATTGGGCGGGATCGGTGCAGTAGGCCCGGTAGTGGTCCCACGCGGCGGCAAATTTCTCCTGGACGTCGGTGAGCGGGTTGCGGAACGTGGTGGGGAAGATGCGCTCGTGGGGCGAGACGTTGCCGGCGTCCATCGGGATGAGCAGGGCCGGGTTGGTTTCGCGGAAGCGCAGCCACGTCGACTCGATTGCCGCGATGACCGCCTGGGCCTGCGACGGTGCGTGGCGGCCGGAGAAGGCTTCCAGTTCCTCTTTCACCTTGAACGATGGGGTGTAATGGGCGGCGTGAAACGAACGGTAGAGCATCAACAGGTCGTTGACGGTGAGGTGAACGCCACGCTGGGTGAGTTGGTAGCGTAAGCGAGAGAGTTTCTCCATCACTACGCCGCTCGATTCGGCGGCTGCCTCTTCGTACCGGCGGTGGGGGGCGCTCAGCTCCTCCGTCTTCTCGCCGACCTTGAGCAGCAAGGGGCGCGGCGGCACCATCCTGACGGGGAGCGCGGAGTCCTTCAACCGGTCGTACCAGTGAGTGGCATAGTCGGTCGTGATCTCACTGACGGCAATGCCCCAGATGCCGTCGAAAAAGATGTGGGACTGGTCGAACACGACGCTGCGGTCGGTGCGGAAGAGGGTCAGGGCGTGGTCGCCGATGCCGCGCCGCCCGCGCCGAATGTAGGCCAGCGGCAGGTCGTGCGGGCGGGTGTCCCAATTGATGATGATGGGTGCGCAGTGCAGCGATGCTATCTCCGCCTGGGTCTCCGGCGGGACCTGCTCCCGTATCTGCGGGTGGAACGCCCGCGACGACTCCGCCAGCAGCAGGTCCAGCTTCGACGCCGGACCGCCGGCCCCGCTCGAGAGGATGGCATCGACCCAGGAGAGCGTCACTTCGGGGGCAGGGAAGCGCAGGTATCCCAACAGTTGCCCGCTTTGCTGGTACCACACCCGTCCCCCGCGGTCGGTGGTCAAGGGCTGGCTGGCCGCGTCACACAAGTCGCCGTCGGGCAGGGTGTAGAGCGGGATCGGGGGTGCGTGCTGCGGGCGAGCGGGGTAACACAGCGGAGAGCCGTTCGCGTCCCGGTGGCAGGCCGGCAGCAGGTAGGTATGCCCCTGCCAGATGAAGCCGATCGCAGCCTGCCACAGGGGCAGGGGTTCGCGGTGCTCCTGGTACCGGTCGGGCGTGAGGCTGGCCAGGATGGTCATCTGCTCCTGGTAGTCCGACAGCGCCGCGTTTCGCTGCGCGTCGTACCGCTGGTAGAAGCGCTTCTGGGCGGGGCTGGGGAGCCGGCGCAGGCGCTCTTGCAGGAAGCGCTGGAAGGCGGCCGTGCGGTAGGGCAGGTACTCCGTGTCGCTCGACGGGCGGCGGTAGGGCCGCCGCGTGTGCCAGTCCCAAGCGGCGCCGGTGAAGGACGGTTCGTCGGCCAGCCCGACGTTCGCCGCTTCCTCCAGCAGGGTGCGCAACATGACGCGCTCCGTCCAATCGGCGTCCAGCAGGTCGTCGTAGTTGTAGATCAGCTCCAGGGCGGCGTAGACCCACGCGGCGGCCATGACGGTCGGATCGGGCGCGGCGGGCAGCGTGGCGTGGAAGCCCACCGTCTCGACGGTATGGCGGGCGGTGTCTTCGCGCAGCCCAAATTGGAGGTAGAACTGCCACGTGCCCTGGGGAAAGGCGCTGGCGACGTCTTTGCCCGATAGCTCCAGCAGTTTTTGATAGGCGTACAGCACGGCGGCCGGCCCGGCGACGAAGACGCTGTACAGCCCCTGCGGCACCAGGTGCGAACCGCGCAGCAGGGCGACCAGGTCGCGCCGCACGCGGGCCGGGTTGACGCGCTGCTCCTTGACCTGCAGCAGACCGCTGAGCACGAAGGCGGGCAGGTTGCCGGCGGGCAAAACGCGGGCGACTTCTTGTTGGATGGCGCGGATTTCGGGCAGCGTGAGCCGGGTCAGCCTGAGCAGCGTCGTCTCGTCGATCTGGTCGAAGGCGGCCAGCGTGGCCTGGCGCGACGCCTCGACGGTTTTGAATCCCGGCGGGGTGGGTTGAGTGTCTTGCACGCTTCTCCTCTACGGGAGCTGCTCGCCGTCGACGGCGCAGCGGAACCCCAGGCCGCCGCCCTTCGCCCCTGCTCCGCCGGCGTCGCGGTGGGTCGTGCGGGCCTGGAATGCGCCGAAGCCGTAGGATCCGCCGCGCATCACGCGCTGGCTGCCACTGGCAGGGCCTTGCGGGTCGACGGCCTGCTCCGACGCGGCGTAATAATTCGCGCCGTACCAATCGGCCACCCACTCCCAGACATTGCCCGCCATATCCAGCGCGCCGTAGGGGCTGGCGCCGGCAGGGTAGTTGCCCGTCACGGTGGTGCGGTTCAGCCCGCTGCCGAGGTAGTTGAGTAGGTCGGCGGTGGGGGCCGCGTCGCCCCAGGGATAGAGGTGCTTGGCCCCGGTGGCAGCGTCCCAAGAAGCGGCCTTCTCCCACTGCGCTTCGGTGGGCAGATGGACGGGCCATCCGGTTTCCCCGGCCAGCCAGAGGCAGTACGCATCTGCCTGCTCCCAGGTGACGTAGACCATGGGATGGTTGGCATAGGCGGGGTCGTCGTAGGCCGTGCGGCTGTTGGGCACGGCGCAGCCCCCAGCCTCGACACACAGGCGGTACTGGTCGGTGGTCACTTCCGTCTCGTCGATCCAGAAAGCGCTCAGCGTGACCGTGTGGGCGGGTTGTTCGTGCGGGTAGGCGTCGTCTGCGGCGCTGCCCATCGTGAACGGCCCGGCGGGGACGAAGTGCATCGTCATCCCGTCGCCGGGGCGGACGTAGGTGGTGGCGGGCGCGAGGGTCGGCGTGGGAGAGGGAGTGGGCGTGCGGGTGGGCGTGGGAGAGGGAGCGGGCGTGCGGGTGGGCGTGGGGGAGGGGGCGGGCGTGCGGGTGGGGGTGGCTGAAGGTGAGGCGGCCGGCGCGACGGCGGCACGGGTGGGTGTGATGGGCGTCGAGGTGGGTGTGGGCGTGCGGCTGGGTCGCGGCGTAGCGGTGGGCGTGGCGGTGGAGGTCGCGGTTGCAGTCGCAAACGCGACCGCCAGCGGGCCGATGCCGCGGCTGGACAGGAACAGGCCGAGGGCCACGAGAAAGGCGGTGACGAGGATGCCGGTGCCCAAACCGCGCCGCCGTTTGGGCGTGGGGGGCGTTTCCTCCTCCACTTCCTCTTCTGGCTCCGGCGGGGCGACCAGGAGCGTGGGGGCCGGAGACGGTGTGGGGGGCGGCGGCGGCGGGGTGAAGGGCGTGTGTGCGCGGCGTTGGGAGGCGACGGGTATAGGGATCGTCGGCTGGGCGGGAGCGCCGGTCCAGGCGGCGCGTAGCTCCGCGATCAGCGCTCGAGCGGTGGGCTGGCGCGCCTCTGGGTCCTTCGCCAGCGCGCGCAGGATGACGGCTTCGACGGCCGGCGGCAGGTTGGGGACGTGTTGGCTGGGAGGGGCCGGGTCTTCGCCGATGTGTTTCAGCGCCAGACTGAGCGCCGATTCGGCTTCGAAGGGCAGGTGGCTGGTGACCATCTCGTACAGGATTGCGCCTAGGGCGTAGATGTCCGATTGGGGGACGGTGGCGCGGGAGTCCATGGCCTGTTCCGGGGCGATGTACTCTGGCGTCCCGAAGGCGTGCCCCAGAGTGATCTGGCTGACGCGGTCGCGCAGCATCGCCAGGCCGAAATCGGTTAGAATTGCCTGGCCCGCCTTGGTCAAGAGGATGTTGCCGGGCTTGACGTCGCGGTGGATGATGCCATGTTCGTGCGCGTAATCGATGGCATCGGCGACCTGTGCGAGGATGTGAACGATTTCGTCGGGTGTGAAGGGCTGGGCGTCGCGGAAGCGGCGGTTGATCTCTTCCCGCAAGTCGCTGCCTTCGATGTATTCCATCACCAGGTAGTGACCGCCGTTTTTCTGCCCGAAGTCGAAGACCTGGATGATGTTGGGGTGGCGCAGGGAAGCGATGGCTTGGGCTTCGCGCTGGAATTGCCTGGCGAACGTCGGGTCGGTCTGGAGGGACTGCCCGAGCAGTTTGATGGCGACGTAGCGGCCCAGTTCGGGGTGGATGCCTTTGTAGATCTCGGCCATACCCCCCTGGCCGATCTTCTCCAGCACTTTGTACGGGCCGATAGTGCGACCGATTAGCGAGTCCGATTCCATGAACGCACCTGCGATGAATGATTACAAAGTGTCTGCTGCACCTTGAGGCGAGCACGGCGCTGTGTAAGGCTTAGACTTGAACGTGTTGCACAGTATAGCCCAACTTTCGGTGACAGTCAATCTTTCCCCTGCCTCTTGCCTCCTGCCGCCTGCCAGGGTATAATCGCCGCTGTGAGTGACTACGAGTATCGATACATTCCCACCGTCATGGTCTACACCCTGTGCGACGACCAGGTGCTGTTGATGCACCGCCACAAGGAACCGAACCTGGGCCTGTGGATTCCGCCGGGCGGCAAGGTCGAGTTGGGGGAAGCGCCGCACGAGACGGCCCGCCGCGAGATGCGCGAGGAGACCGGCCTGGAGATCGAGACCCTTCACATGCGCGGATTCTGCACCGAAGTCTCCCCGCAGCCGGACTGGATGTGGTTCCTCTTCATCTTCGTAACGTGTCAGTTCCATGGCACACTCCAGGCTGACCCGCGGGAGGGGCGGCTGGAGTGGTTCTCCATCGATACGTACCTCTCCGACCTGCCCATCCCCCAGGCCGACCGCATCTTCGCGCCGCGCGTGCTGGCGTTGGAGGAGGGGTGTTTCTACGCCAAGTTCGTCTACGATGAGGACCTGAAGCTGGTGGCATGGACCGCGTACTGAGCCGCTTCTGGATCGAACGGGGCCGCCCTGCTGCTCTGCCGCTGGGACTGGCACTGGCGGGCGCGGGCTGGGGGTTGGTGCTGGCGCGCCTGGAACCGCCGGCGGCCATTTTGTGGACCCTGTTGGCGGCGCTGGCCGTGGGAACGGCGTTCGAGCCGCTGGTAGGGCTGGTTGGAGCGCTGCTCTTGGGGCTGTTGCGTGCCTACCTCCAGACCGAGGTGCCACAGGTCCCGGCGCAGATCGGGCACCTCTACGTTGCGCTGGCGGCGGCGGTGTGGGTGGCCCACGGCCTGGCCCGGCGCGACCTGCGCATTCCCACGCCGCCGCTCCTGCTGCCGCTGTTGGGCTTCGTCGGCGCGGGGTGGCTTTCCCTGTGGAATGCGACCGACCTGGCCGCCTACGGGGTTCCGGAACTGGTCAAGTGGCTGGAAGTGTTGCTCGTCTTCTTGATCGTGGCCGACCGGGCGCAGCCGCGTCATCTGCCCTGGTTGGTTGGCGGGGTGCTGCTCGTCGGCGCACTTCAGGCGGGCGTGGGTGTCTACCAGTTCGCGCTGCGCGGGGACGGCCCCGACCATTTCCTCATCCCCGGCACCGACTTTTACCGCGCCTACGGCACCTTCGAGCAGCCCAACCCCTACGCCGGGTACGTGAGTATGAGCGCTGCGCTGGCCGTGGGCGTCGTCGTGGTCGGTTTTCAAGAGTGGTGGCACAAGCGGCGCCATTCTGAACGCGTTGAAGCCGGCTTCGCGTTCGTTTTTCTGCCCGCCATCCCCGCCGTGTTGATGATCACGGCTTTGGGGATGTCGTGGAGCCGTGGCGCGTGGATCGGGTTCGCGGCGGCGTTGGGCGCGATGGCGGTGGCCCTGCCGCGTCGCACCCGTTGGGGCGTGCTCCTCGCGGGCACGCTGGTGGTGCTGTTCCTGCTGCTCTACGCCACCGGTCTACTGCCTGCCGCTGTTGTCGCTCGCCTGACCGACTTCGCTGCCGGGCTGCGCTTGGAAGACGTGCGCGGCGTGGGCATCACCCCCGCCAACTATGCCGTCATCGAGCGGCTGGCCCACTGGCAATCGGCACTGGCGATGTGGCGCGCGCGTTTCTGGACCGGAGTCGGATTAGGGTGCTACGAACCGGCGTACACCACATTTGCGCTGGTCAACTGGCCCATCGCCTTGGGGCACGCGCACAACATCTACCTGAACCTGCTGGCCGAGACGGGGCTGGTGGGGTTGTTGGCCTACGCTCTTCTGTGGGGCGCGGTGCTGTGGCGCACCTGGCAGGCCACCCGCCGCGCGCGCGGTTTGGCCCGCGGCGTCGCCATCGGCCTGCTGGGAGCCTGGGTTCATCTGGCGATGCACAATCTCTTCGACAACCTCTACGTCAACAACGTCCACTTGCTCGTTGGCTTGATGTTGGGCTTGCTGGCAATTGTGCTGACGAACAATGGGACACTGTGCATGCAAACCCCTCACTCCTCCTTTTCACGGCGGGAAAAGCCACTGCGAAGCGCAAGCTGAGCAGTTACGTCCCAACAATCAATAGGTGGTACTGTGATCACGAAAATTCGAACGCTGCTTCAAACCAACCGTAAAGAGATCATTCGCTTTCTCAAGTTTGCCGCCGTCGGCGCGATCGGCGCGGTGGTCGATTTCGGCGTCTACAACCTGCTGCTGAACCCCTTCGCGCGATGGATGGGGGAGGGCAACCAGGTCCACGCGATGTTGACCGGGCTGGGCCTGACGTCCGACCAGATCATCGCTTTGGCGCCGAGCCTTGCCAGTACGGTTTCTTTCGTATTGGCAATTATCAGCAATTTTATTTGGAACAGGTACTGGACCTATCCCGATTCGCGTTCCAAGCCGTTGGGCCGGCAGTTCGTCCAGTTCTTCGTCGTCAACGTCAGCGGGATCGTCATCCGCGCGCCCCTGATCGCCCTGACCCACCGGCCCTTGGCCGGGCTGGTCGAGCGGTTCCTGCCACCCCTGGCGGCAAACGCCGCTCGATGGGGCAAAAATCTGGCCCTGGCTCTGGCTGTGGGCATCGTCATGTTCTGGAATTTCTTCATCAACCGCTACTGGACCTACTCGGACGTGAAGTGATGCGCATCGGTATCGACGTTACGGCAGCCGTTCGGCAGCGGGCAGGGATTGGGCGGTACACGCGCGAGTTGGTGCGGGCCGTGTTGACCCTGCCGAGCGATGATTTCTACACATTATTTGCAGCAACAGGTAAATTAGGGGATGGGAATTGTGAATTGCTATCCGCGCTTGGCATCTCGCAATTCGCAGTTCCTAATTCGCAATTCGCAATTCGCACCGTTCCTCTTTCCGACGAGTGGTTGGCCCGGCTGTGGCATCGCGCCCGGCTGCCGCTTCCGGTCGAGGCGATCACCGGCCGGCTGGACCTGTTCTACTCGCCCGACTTCGTCCTGCCGCCGACGCTGCCGCGTACGCGCACACTGCTCACGGTGCACGACCTTTCGTTCCTGCACTACCCCGATCACTTCGTGCCCAAGCTGGTACAGTATTTGAGCCGCGTGGTGCCGCGCTCCGTGGCCCGCGCCGACCGCGTGCTGGCCGACTCGGAGGCGACGCGGCGTGACTTGATCGCGCTGTTGGATGTTCCACCGGAGAAGGTGGCGCTGCTCTACAGCGGGGTGGATGCGTGTTTCCGCCCGCAGTCGGAACCGGGGGAGCGCGAGCGGCTGGCGGAGCACCATGGCCTCGACGCGCGGCCCTACATCCTTTCCGTGGGCACGCTCCAGCCGCGCAAAAACTACGTCGGCCTGATCCGCGCCTTTGCCCGCCTGGAGCGGCGGGACGTGCAGCTCGTCATCGCCGGGGGACGGGGGTGGCTCTACGAGGACGTCCTGGCCGAGGCCGCGCGCCACGCCGACCGGGTAGCCGTGCTCGGCTTCGTCGACGACGCCGAGCTGCCCGCGCTCTACCGTGGGGCAGCGCTGTTCGCCTTCCCCTCCTTCTACGAGGGATTCGGCCTGCCGGTGCTGGAAGCGATGGCCTGCGGCACGCCGGTGGTCTGCTCGAACGCGTCGAGCGTGCCGGAGGTGGCCGGGGATGCGGCGCTGCTGGTCGATCCGCACGACGAGGACGCACTGGCGGCGGCGCTGGCGCGCGCGCTGGATGACGAGGCGCTGCGGGCGGGAATGGTCGAGCGTGGCCTGGCGCAGGCGGCGCGCTTCAGTTGGGAACGCGCCGCGCGCCAGTTGGTGGAGGCGTTTGCTCCGTAGCGGTGGCTCGAAGACCGCCCCCGGCTACAAAAATGTGTCGGGCAAGTGCGCCGGCGAGGGCAGGATCAGATGCGCGCCGGCGCGTTCCAGTTCCCTCTGTCCCCCGAAGCCGCACAGCACCGCCACGGCCCAGGCGCCCGCCCGCCGCGCCGACCGCACGTCCACCGTCGTGTCGCCGACCATAGCGCATCGCTCCGGCGGCAGCCCCAGCGCCTGGGCGGCGTGGCGCACCGGGGCCGGGTGCGGCTTCAGCCGCCAGGTCGACTCGCGGGTGACCAGCACCTCGAACAGGGGCGTCAGGTCGAACTGAGCCAGGAACGCTGCAGCGTGGCGCCGCCCGCGCGTCGTGACGACCGCCAGACGGTAGCGCCGGGCGAGCGCGTGCAGCGCCGGGGCCGTTTCGGGCACCATCAAGAAGTTCGACGGGCTGCGCAGCCCGCGCCAGTGGTGCAGGCGGTTGGTGAACCCCATCAGAGGTCCGTCCAGTCCCAGGATGTCGACCAGCGTCATCAGCGCGTTGCCGGGCGTTTCAGCCGCCATCACCAGGCGGCGGGCCGTGCTGTGGGGATCGCGCAGGAATCGTATGCGGCGGGCCAACGAGCGTACCGATTGGTCGTCGGAATCGAGCAGCGTGCCATCCAGATCGAACAAGAATGCGTCAATCGAAGAGCTGTCCATGATCCTCTCCTGAAAACCCTTAGGGTTTGGTAACTGTTCAGATGGGGTCATTGCGAGGGCGCGGAGCGCCCGAAGCAATCTCCGCTACGGGGATTATAACATTCCTCGTTTGGAGGTCAAAGA